>LSNW01000013.1 GCA_001566965.1 Methylothermaceae bacteria B42
TCTGCTTCCCAGAGGGCCATCGAACTATCGCACCGGACCAAATCAAGTTCTTCATGGTGGATACAATATACAAGGGGATTCAAAGCATAGTCCCCGCTCCCTCCCCCGCAACCGGGGGAGGATTGGGGAGGGGGTACCATGTCGCCAACGCCAGGATTCCCTACCAGACCGCCCCCGTCGTTTGAGTGCCGCTTTGGAATGACCGTGCGCAACATCAGTTCCGTAATAAACATTTAAGCAATTCCTGTGCCCTTATTTGGACCGGCTTCGCTTTTTACGGCCTGCCAAATCATCCATTTCCCGCTGCAAGGCTTGCTCTGTCAGTATTCTGGAACGACGCTGCAAATTATCACGAACCTTTTGGATGCCTTTATGGCGGCAATAGGCTTCCTGCCAATGCTGCCGGGCGGCGGCAAATTCTTGCCGCAATTGGGACAATTTTTCTTCTTGCGCCTTTATCCCACTACCCAGTTTTGCCAAAAAAGCCTGATACTCTTTTATCTGTAAACCGCTGACGAGTCGATTTTGCTGATGAAACTGGGCGGCATACTGTTCTCGGAAGCGCTGTAATTCCTGAAGTTGGTGCTGGGCGGCCTGAATTTTTCCAGACAGCTCATTTAAAACCTTGGCGGCGGCGGATTCTTTCCCGGCGGTAAATTCCTCTACTGGTTTTAAACGTTTCAGCCGTTTCATGGATTATTGGAAAACAACCGCTCCAAGCCACTGATACTTTCTTCCAGCGTTACCGCTTCATGCATGTTTTGCTGCAAAAAATCCGTAATTTTGGGGTGATTCCCAATGGCCTCGTCAATTTTCGGATCGGAACCGGCCTGATAGGCACCCAAGGTAATCAGATCCCGGTTGCGCTGATACAGGGAAAACTGTTTTTTAAGCTGGCGGGCGGCTTCTATATGAGACTGGGAACAAATATCCGCCATTACCCGGCTGATGGATGCCTCAATGTCAATCGCCGGATAATGGCCGGCCTCGGCCAGTTCCCGCGACAAGACAATATGACCATCCAATACGCCCCGGGCGGCGTCGGCGATGGGGTCGTTGGTATCATCGCCTTCCGCAAGCACCGTGTAAAAAGCGGTAATGGAACCGGTGCCCACTTCGCCACAGCCGGCCCGCTCCACCAGTCGCGGCAGCTTTGCAAACACCGATGGCGGATAACCCTTGGTGGCGGGTGGTTCATCAATGGCCAGGGCGATTTCACGCTGGGCCTGGGCATAGCGGGTCAAAGAGTCCATCAGTAGTAATACATCCTTGCCCTGATCCCGGAAATACTCGGCAATGGAAGTGGCCATCAACGCACCGTGCATGCGCATCAGAGGCGGCTGGTCGGCAGGCGTGGCCACTACCACAGCCTTGGATAGCCCCTTAGGCCCCAGAATCTTCTGGACGAAATCGTTCACCTCCCGGCCCCGTTCTCCAATCAACCCGACCACCACTACATCGGCGGAAGTAAAACGGGTCATCATTCCCAACAACACGCTTTTGCCCACGCCCGTGCCGGCAAACAAGCCCAATCTCTGCCCCCGACCTACGGTCAGCAAGGCATTTATCGCCCTGACACCCACATCCAAGGGCTCGGCGACAGGTTGTCGCAACAATGGATTCAGGGGTTTACCCTGTAAGGGTTGGACTGTTTCAAATTGCAGCGGCCCCTTGCCATCCAACGGGTGACCTGCGCCATCCAGCACCCGTCCCAGCAAACCAGCACCTACTCGGGCCACACTGGGTTGACCACTTGGGATTACCCGGCAGTTGGGTTCAAGACCGTAAATATCCCCTACCGGCATCAAATAGAGTTGCTCGCCGGCAAAACCCACTACTTCTGCTTCAATCCGTTCCCGGTAAGCGGTCTCCACCCAGCAACGTCCGCCCACGGGGGCCTGGCATCCTACTGCTTCCAGGGTCAACCCCACCATCCGTGACAATTTGCCTTCCACCACCAATGAAGGAGGATTGGACAATCTTTGCTGATAAGGTTTGAGCCGCTTTATCCACTGCTGGGAACGGTCAAACTCGGGCACCGTGCTCATTTAGATTTTCCTTGATCCGCGCCCCGGTCTCCACCCAGAGCGGTGGCAATCACTGCCGCCAATCTGGTCTCAACCGTCGCGTCAATCCGTGACACATCGGTTTCAATCTTGCAGCCTCCGCGGCTGATTAAAGGCTCTTCCACAATCTTCCAGGGCACGGAAATCTCATCTAAGTGCAGGGCCGAGCGTACCAGCTCCGCATCTTCTGGATGCATGGTCAATGTGGCTTTGCGCTGGGTTACCGGCAGCAGCGCCAAAGTCTCTCGGACCACAGCAATAATCTGACCGGGATCGGTCTTTAATTCCCTGCGGACAAGTTGCCTGGCAACCGTCATCGCCAGCGTAACCAGCTCCTGTTCCACCTGCTCATCCAGTTGCCGCAGCGGTTCGCTTAGCAGGCTCAGAATGTTATCCAAGTGAACGGCTTTCTCTTTCAGCTCCGCCATGGCTTCGGTTTTGCCTTCTGAGAAGCCTTGTTCCTTGCCTTCCCGATACCCCTGTTGAAATCCCTTGTCATACCCTTCTTTGTACCCTTCCTGGTTACCCTTATCGAACCCTTCTTTGTAGCCAGCTTCATGACCGGCCTTGGCGGCTTCAGCATAGGCTTCCTTCTGGACTTCTTCCAGCGCTTCAGCGGTAACCACGGCGGTAGGTTCCGGTTCCACTTCGGCTGGTTCGGCAACGCCTCCGCTTAGGTCACGCTGCAAAGCTTGTACGAAAGAATTTTCGGTGGCCATTTCAGGCGGTGTCCAGGTCGCCACACTTTGCAATTCCTCGCTGGAAAATTTTTCCTTAGATGAGCTCATCACCGCCACCGCCTAAGGCAATCTCACCCGCATCCGCCAAGCGCCGGGCAATGGAAAGAATTTCCTTTTGCGCCGCTTCCACCTCGCTCAACTTCGCAGGAGGCGCTGCTTCCAGGTCATCGCGAAGCATTTCCGCCGCCCGCCGCGACATATTGTTGAAGAATTTTTCCTTCAAGGCTTCATCCGCGCCTCGCAAGGCTAATAATAGGGAGTCGGTGGACACTTCGCGCAGGAGCGTTTGGATACTCCGGTCATCCAGTTGCACCAGATCATCAAAGACAAACATTTTGTCTTGAATCAATTGAGCAATATCAGGCGACCTCTCTTCCAGGGTTTCCATCACCCCAACTTCCACACTGCTGTCCACCATATTGAGAATTTCAGCGGCTTTTTCAATGCCGCCAATGTTGGAGGATTTCAAATTACTGTTACCTGTCAATTGCCGTTCCATAATCGCATCAAGCTCCTTCAGAGCATCCGGTTGCACTGCCTCCAGGGTTGCAATGCGCATGACTATGTCTCCCCGCATGTTTTCCGGCAACATACCAAGCACGGCAGATGCTTGCGGAGGATCGAGCAAGGATAAAATGATGGCGATAATCTGAGGATGTTCGAGCCGGATAAGCTCGGTAATCGCTCTGGGCTCCATCCATTTAAGTTGCTCAATGCCGCGGCTATTACGGCTGAGGAAAATACGGTCGATGACGGAACTGGCTTTGTCTTCGCCCAATGCGGCTGTCAGCACATTGCGCAGATAATCATCGGAATTGAGGCCAATGGCGGTTTGATTGCTGATATGTTGCAGGAACGTCTCAATCACCTCTTCAACCGTCTCGGTCTGAATGTTCTTGACATCGGCCATGGCCATTCCCAACAGCTGGACTTCCTTGGGCTCCAAATATTGAAGGATTTTTGCCGCCGGTTCCTGACCCACCGCCAGCAACAACAGTCCAGCCCGATCAATTCCTGTCAGCTCCTCATCCATTAGCGGGCTCCTCGGCTATCCAGTTTTTGATGACTTGCACCACCCGATCAGGTTCTTCTTCAATCATCTGGCGTACGAAGGCCAGACGTTTTTCGTAACTTTGGGGGCCTTCCAACATCAGCAATTCTTCACTTTGTTGTTCCAAAGACAAGGGTTCGCCGTCTTCTCCTACCGCTGCTTCACCTTCAATCTCCTCACCTTCTTCGCTGTCTTGTTCTTCTTCGGCTTCCAATTCTGGCGGTTTTGGCGGCATTAGCGAACGCACCAGGGGCCGCAAAATGAAGAAGATCAGCAGCAACACCACCAACAGGGCCGCAACCTGCTTGCCTATACGCCATACCCACGCTTGTTGCCATATAGGAAGCGGTGGAATCGAAATCTCCTGCACGCCCCGGAAAGCCATATTGGTCACTGTGACCTGATCCCCGCGGGTGGCATCGTAACCCACGGCTTGCTTTACCAGCGCGGTCAGGTCATTCAGTTCTTCCGGGGTATAGGGCCGGGAAACCACGGAACCGTCTTCTTGCACCACCTCGATATTGTCCACCGCAACGGCAACGGTGAGCCGCCGGATATCACCGACGGACTGGCGGATATGGCTGAGGGTTCGATCCAGCTCATAATTGCGGACAAGTTTTTTCTGGGTTTGGGTAGGCGATCCGTTTTCTTCATTGCCGCCACCGGTAGCGGTTTCCGGTGCCTTGCCCGCCGCTGGCGGCTGATTGGTCAACGCTCCGGGCACCCCTTGGGCGCGTTCCAGGCTTTCTTTTCGTTCTTCTTGTTGTTCGCTGCGAAGTGCTGGCAGATCCGGATTGTAGAGCTCTTCGGTACGTTCGACCGCGGTAAAGTCAATGTCCGCGGAAACCTGGGCCCGCAGCGAGTCTGGCCCAGTCACTGGCCCCAGTAATGACTCAATCCGCTGGACCAGACTGTCCTCTACCCGTTTTTTGTATTCAAATTGTTTCTCCGTCAGGGACTGATCCTCGCTTTCCTTGTCAGGCGAATTGAGCAGGTGCCCCAACTGATCCACCACGGTCACCCGCTCGGGTTCCAATCTGGGGACACTGGACGCCACTAAATGAACGATGGCCTTGACTTGACCCGGAGTGAGCTCGTATCCCGGCATCAACTGTACTAATACCGAAGCGCTGGGGGGCTTGCGTTGCCTGACAAAAACCGATTGCTTGGGTTGCGCCAGATGTACCCGGGCGGCCTTCACCCCTTCCAGCGTCATCACCGAGCGGGCGATTTCTCCCTCCAGCGCCCGTTGAAAGCGGGCTTTTTCCATGGTACGGCTGGTACCAAAACCGGCATCTTTATCCAGAATTTCATAGCCATTTTCCTCCTTTTTAGGCAACCCCTGGGCAGCCAGACGCAAGCGCAGTTCGTGAACTTCTTCCGCAGGCACCAATATCGAACCACGGCGCGTATCTACTTTGTAGTCCGCTTTGAGCTTGTCCAAAGCATCAAGCACTTGCCCAGCCTGGTTTTCGCTCAAATCAAGAAATAGGGGCTTATATTCCGGCGCATTAGCCCACAACATGACGGCAATTCCTAAAGCCAAGGCAAAAGCCAAAGCCCCCAGCACGCCAAACCGCTTTCCCCAGGACATTTCCTGCCAGACGGTTAGCACCTGAATTTCAGCAGGCCGATCTTCTGCCTGGGATTCCGCTGCTGCCAAGGTCTGATTTTCGGCGGGCACCAATTGGGTATTTTGGTCTGCTTCTGGATTATTTTGTGTTTCCGCAAGTTCCATGAATTAAAGTCGCCTTGAGAATTGGCTTGTTAGTTGTGAAGGATTATTCAAGTTAACCTCTGTATCTGTCAGAACCACATCATCTAAACCCGTGAAGGATTGATTGAAGGGGCGGAAATAAATGACGTAGCCCTGCTACATTTGCATATTCATAATGTCTTTATAGGCCTCCACCAGCTTATTGCGCACCTGCACCATCGCCTGGAAAGAAACACTGGCTTTCTGCAACGACACCATGACTTCCGCCAAACTGGCCTCCGATTCGCCGGCTTCAAATGCCTTGGCCAGATTACCCGCCTGCTTTTGGGTTTCGTTCACTGTCTCGATGGAATTTTTGAGCAAATCAGCAAAATCCGTCGTGGGCGCCTCTCCCTCTGGTTTTTGCTTGATTTGCCCCTGGAGTACCCGCATTTGGGCGAGTACTTCATTTACATCCATTTGGCTCATTGCTATTCCCCGTCAAAAAATCGTTACCGCCTAAATTTTATGCATTTTCCATACCAGTTCCTCTTAAAAAACCCCAAAACCGAATCCCGCCCTAACCAGGCACGGCAATCCCGGCTTCGCGCATCTTGGCAATTTTGTAACGGAGCGTCCGGGGGCTTATGCCTAAACGCTTGGCCGTTGATTGCCGGCTGCCATTTTCCTCCTTCAGGGTTGTCAAGATAATTCTCTCCTCCACGCTACGCACCCCTTCTTCCAGTCTGGCTGGCATTTTTGACGGTTTTTCGTCTATTTCCGGCAAACAATCCACCTGGGTCTCCTCTTCATCAAACAACAGATCGCTCGGGGTAATCCTTCCTTCACGGCACAAAATCAACGCCCGCTGAATCACGTTTTCCAATTCCCGCACATTGCCAGGCCAATGATAGGCAAGCAGTTTTTTCAAGGCGGCATCAGTCAATTGCGGCAAATTTTTGCCTCTACCATGCCGCTCCAACAGTACTTTTGCCAGGACCGGGATATCTTCCCGGCGTTTTCGAAGGGGCGGCAGATTCAAGGGAAACACATTGATCCGGTAATACAAGTCTTCGCGAAAATTGCCGGCGGCGACTTCTTCTTTCAAATTACGATTGGAAGTCGCCAAAATCCGCACATCCAAGGCATAGGTTTTGCGCCCACCCAATCGCTCCACTTCCCGTTCCTGGATGACGCGCAATAATTTCGCCTGAAGGGCGGGATTCATTTCCGAAATTTCATCCAGCAGCAACGTGCCGCCCTGGGCCATTTCAAATTTACCTGGCGTGGTTTGGCTGGCGCCGGTAAACGCGCCTTTCTCGTAGCCAAATAACTCCGCTTCCAGCATTTGGTCAGGGATGGCCGCGCAATTGATGGCCACAAACGGCCCCTGGCGGCGCGGTGACAATTGATGCAGATGGCGGGCGATGACCTCCTTGCCGGTTCCCGACTCGCCTAAAATCAACACTGTGGCATCGGTTTCCGCAACCCTCGCCGCCAGTTGATACACCTGGCGCATGGCGGGAGATTCAACCACATCAGGCCGCACCTGGGTGGATAGCGCCAGATAACGCTTTACCTGGTCTACCAGCAAATCAGCGGCAAACGGCTTGGCCAGATAATCGCAAGCACCCGCTTGAATCGCCTTGACCGCTTGCTCAATGGTGCCATAGGCGGTCATCAACAAAACGGGAAGATGGGGATAGTCCGCCTTTATCTTTTTCAACAAAGCCACGCCATCCATGGGGGACATTTTGATATCGCTGATGACCAGCTTTACGGTATGACTTTCCAGCCTGGCTAAAGCCTGGGTTCCGTCTGAAGCATGGATCAGCTGGTAACCCGCCAGGGACAGTGTGTCTTCCAGGGCTTCCCGCAACGCTGGATCGTCTTCGACAATCAGAATGTCATAAGCTGCCATTCACTCTATCTCCCTATATAAAAATAATTTCAAGACATCACCTCTGGTTCACCCCGCGATGCCGTCTCACGGCAATAACTGCCAGCGAAAGGGGTTTCCTCTAACGCAAGCGGCAAATGCACGTGAAAAGCAGTGCCTTGACCAGGCACCGATTCACACTGGATAAAACCGCCGTGGGCTTTGACGATGCTACTCACCACCGCCAACCCCAGTCCCGTGCCATTGGGGCGGGTAGTAAAAAAAGGCTCAAAAATTCTGTCTTTGGTCGCTTCATCCATCCCCGGCCCGTTATCCACCACACTGATGCAGATAGAATCGTCTGCCACCCGGCATCGCATCTCAATGTGGCCTTGCCCGGCAGTCGCCTGGACGGCATTGGTCAACAAGTTCAAAAAAACCCCCACCAGCGCCTCGGTATTCCCCTGAAATGTTATGGGTTGACCGGGATCGTTAAACTCAATCACCGTATTCGAGGCGGTAAATAGCGGTTGTGACACGTTTTTTATTTGTTGAATCAGCTCTTCAAGGCTCACCTGACTAGTCACGAACCGGCCTTCCCTGGCAAACACCAGCATGTCATTCACCTGACGTTCCAAATGATGAAGACGTTCGAGAATACGGGCGGTGAAGAGGCGCCGGCGCGTAGCGTCCAACTGCGCATTATCCAATTGAGAAGCGTAAAGAATTGCCGCCGACAAGGGGGTGCGGACCTGATGGGCCATGCTGGCCACCATTTCCCCCATGGCGGAAAGACGCTGGTGCTGATCGACCAAATTCTGTAACTTCCGCATTTCACTGACATCGGCCAATAGCAGAATCTGCCCTGGCTCATCCCCCAGGGAACGGGCAGAAAGACTGACGATCTTGCCGTTCTTGAGACGGCGCTGGTGGGGATTTTCCATGCCGGAAACAAAATTTCTGCTGGCAACTTCCGCCCACAGCTCCCCTATTAGCGGCTCTCCGAGCAGTTCAATCGCGGCGGGGTTACATTCTATGACCCGGCCACTGCCGCCCAGGACTATGACCCCACCAGGCAAGGCTTCAAGAAGCTGTTGCAGTTGATTAGCCAGCTTCTCTTTTTCCATCAGGGTTTGCAGCCGTGCGCTGCGGGCGGCGGCCAATTCCTCACTGAGGCGGGCCACTTGGTTTTCCAAGGCACGGTAAGAATAGGTCAGGGTTTGGGAGAGCTGATTAAATACCTCAAAGGCCTGTTTGAGGTTTTCGGGATTGTCTAGAGTCCTGGAATCGATCACCACCTGAATACCTTTCCATTGATTTTAAATGGAAAGTAGCAAAGGTGATGCCAAAAATTTACATCTGGTTTTTCAGTAACTTAGAGAAGACGCGTCAAGAATTTGCCACATCATCGCCACGCAATCCGTATTTGCGCAATTTTTCCACCAGCGTAGTCCGGCGCATTTTCAAACGTTTGGCGGCGTGAGCCGCCACCCCGTTACATTCGTCCAGGGCCCTTTGAATTAAATCCTTTTCCAAAGTGCTTAAGTGTTCCTTGAGGTCGAACTCCTCATTGGGCAATCCACGTTCTGGCGCTTGAGACATTGCAACAACGGGGTTTTTACTCACCGGAGCGACTTGCCGGTCAATCCCCGCACGGTGGAGGATCTTCTCCGGCAAATTCTGAACATCCACTACCCCATAGGGATACAACACCGCCAGGCGCTCAATCAGGTTAGCCAGCTCCCGGACATTGCCGGGCCAGTCGTAACGTTTCAATATTTCCAGCGCCGCCGCCGTCAGACGCACCGAACCGCGCTTTTCATTTTCAATCCGGGCAATCAGATCCGCGACCAAAGCCGGGATATCTTCGCTTCTTTCCCGCAAGGCAGGCATTTCAATGGGAAAAACGTTCAAGCGGTAATATAAATCTTCGCGAAAGCGGTTGGCCTTTATCTCTTCTTCCAGATCACGATGGGTGGCGGCGATCACCCGCACATCGCAATGAATGGTTTTGTTACTGCCCACCCGCTCAAAGCTGCGCTCTTGCAGAACGCGCAACAGTTTGACTTGCATGGCCATGGGCATGTCGCCAATTTCATCGAGGAACAAAGTGCCGCCCTCGGCCATTTCAAAGCGGCCCTGGCGAGCGCTCAGGGCACCGGTAAACGCTCCCTTCTCGTGACCGAACAATTCACTTTCCAAGAGTTCCGCCGGGATGGCGCCACAATTCAAAGGCACGAAGGGCTTGTTACGCCGGGGTGAATGGTAATGGAGGTTACGGGCAACGACTTCTTTCCCGGTACCGGATTCCCCCAAAATCAACACCGTTACCTCGGTCTTGGCCACCTGTTGGATTAATGTCCGGGTCCGTTGAATGGCAGGGCTTTCACCCGTCAAACTGCGGAATAATTCCAACGATCTGCCTTCCCGTTGTTGTTTGCGTTCGTTAAGGACCCGGTGAATCAATTCATTCAAAACCGAATAAGTCGTTGGCCACTCAACCACTGCCGAAATTTCAGCCTCTACCATCGAAGGTAATTCGCTGTTTTGGCCATGTGCGCTTAAGTACAGAATGGGGGTAGGGTCAAATTGATCCTTTAATCGGCGCACGCACTGAGCCAAGCCTTCGTCGACTTGCCCAAGAATGATGACCCGGAACGCTTTGCCACTTTCGAATACCCTTTTCATCTCTGAAGGGGGCACGGCCACAACCGCTATCTCACTAAATTCAAATGCGCCCCGAATTTGTTTCAAGAGCAATTCATCTTTCTCGATGAGAAGAATCGGGTGGTTTTCCATGGATTGGCTATAATGAAGAGAAATAAACGCCGTATAAAGTAAATCACTCCAAACTCAAGATGTCAAAATTTTGTCACCTTCTTCCCTTCACATTTAATTATTTAATTTTTAACGCTTTTCTCAAATCTTGCCATTAGTTTCACCGCCAAAGCACCACGGCATGGAGAAATTTCAATCACGGGCCACTTGACATCCCCTTCGTCAAGCCTTAGAAATCATGGTAATTCTAATAATAGGGAGCACCCCCCTTCGTTGAACGATATTCCGTTGAGCGTTTTATTCAGTGCCCTCGGCGTGCTGATTTTATTGTCTGCTTTTTTTTCCAGCTCGGAAACGGCGTTGATGGCGCTAAACCGTTACCGGCTGCAACACTTGGTCAAGCAAAAACACCGCAGCGCCATGCGCGCCCAAAAGCTGCTGGAACGGCCTGACCGGCTGATTGGCCTGATTCTGCTGGGCAATAATTTTGTTAATATTCTCGCTTCCTCCCTGGCCACGGTCATTGCCCTGCGTCTTTATGGAGAAGCTGGAATAGCCATCGCAGCGGGGGCTTTAACCCTGGTGATTCTGATATTTGCCGAGGTGGCGCCAAAAACCGTGGCAGCCACATACCCGGAGAAAGTGGCTTTTTTTGCGGTCTGGATCATCCCGCCTCTGCTGCGGCTGCTGTATCCCTTTGTCTGGCTGGTGAACCTGTTTGCCAATCTATTTCTCAGGCTGTTTGGTATAAAAATCAAGCGGCCTTCCGATACTTTACTTTCCACGGAAGAACTTAGGACCGTGGTTGCCGAGGCTGGAGCCAGGCTGCCGTTTCGTTACCATAATATGCTGCTGAGTATTCTCGATTTGGAAAGCGCCACGGTGGAAGACGTCATGGTGCCGCGTCATGAAATTGTCGGCATCAATCTGGACGATCCGATCGAAACCATTATCGAACAAATCAAAACCAGCCCCCATACCCGCCTGCCGGTTTACAAGAAAAGTATTGATAATGTCATAGGCGTTCTCCATATCCGGAAACTACTGCCTAATATCGCTACCCAAGCGTTGACCAAAGAGCGAATTCGCGAATCACTGGAAGAGATTTATTTTGTTCCTGAAAACACCCCTTTACATCAACTGTTGGCGGATTTCCGGCAAAAAAATAAACGTTTTGCCCTGGTGGTGGATGAGTACGGTGATGTATTAGGTTTGGTCACTATAGAAGATATCATGCAAGAGTTGGTGGGAGAATTGACTGTCGGTCCTGCCAGGGTTCAACAATTCCCCGATGGCAGCTTTCTGGTGGATGGCAGTATTTCCATTCGGGACCTGAATCGCATCACCGGTTGGAATCTGCCAACCAAAGGCCCCAAAACGCTCAATGGGCTGATTATGGAACACTTGGAAACCATACCCAGCCCCGGAACCAGCTTGAAACTCAACGGCTTTCGGGTGGAAATCATAGAAATGGATGGCAATGCGGTGAAAAAAGTAAAGTTTTTTCCCCTCAAGGAACATTAATTTAAAGAACCAATCCACAAAAAGCGTATTGACACCAATCCTATACTTTAATTTTGTATTTTCTGCTCTATACTTTGTTGTCAAACAACCTCATAAATAAATAAGAGGCATTCATGCCGAAGTTGACCCTGAACTTCAAAGGGCAGCCCATCCAGGTCTACCATTTCGATTCTGGCATTATTACTATTGGTAGTGATGCCGATAATACTATCCGTATTGACAATTTGGGCATTGCGCCCAAACACGCCATAATCGACCTGGAGCACTCCGACGGCCCCCACTTGTTTCAAGAAGACGAGCGTTTCCCTCTCCAGGTCAACAACCGGAAAATTTCCAGCCACCTTTTAAAACATGGCGACACTATCCAACTGGGAAAATACACCATCGATTATGCCAGTGACGAACAAGTGCTCGACTCCCCGGTATTGGAACCGGAATCGGAGCCGGAACCCGAACTGGAACTCTTGTTCAAGGATTCCCTTGCCAACGATGCTAATTTACAACTTCTCAACGGCAAAAACATCGGCCGTCTGATCCCTCTCAAACAAGCCCTGACCCGCCTTGGAAAACCTGGCAAAGGGGTAGCCGTGATCGCCCGCCGTAAAGAAGGCTATTTTCTTTCCTCCCTCGAAGGCGGGGGAAAAATCAAAATCAATGGCGCCATTTTGGGAGAGCAAACCTTACCTCTTTCCCATGGTGACAAGCTGGAAATCGACAAACACAAAATGCTCTTCACCATGCCATTTTCAATCTCCAGCTCAGAGCAACCTGGCCCATGAAAAACAAACGGCGTTTTTCCCGGATTTTATACCGGGCCCCAGCCAGAATTGTCGGCCATGAGGATCAACACACTTGTGAGATCATTGACTTGTCTTTAAAGGGTTGCCTTATACAACTGCCGGAATCATTCCAGCCACAAGCAAAGCACCTGTACGAATTGCAAATCCCTTTGAATCCCGGCAACGAAATTCAAATGCAAGTAATGCTGGTACACTGTCAGGATGAGCGGGCGGGATTTCAATGCCGTTACATTGATTTACAAAGCATTAGCTTGCTACGGCGTTTGATTGAACTAAACCTGGGCCATTACAAACAACTGGAACGGGATCTCAACGCCCTCTATCAGGAAAATCCCTAAACCTAGATCTGATGTTACGCACTTGCCCGGAATGCCCTCTCCCCCGGCCCCTCTCCCACAGGGAGAGGGGAGTCAATGCTTGGTTTTCCGCCACTCCCATCGTTATAGATGGAAGCTAGAAAACAGTCCATATTCCCTTACTTGCAGGCACGGGAGGGTCAGGGAATCCACCCTTGCCCCCTCCCCCGCAAGCGGGGGAGGGTTGGGGAGGGGGAGGATAATACGGAATGAACGTGCGTAACATGAGCCTAGATTTTATTTGTGTTCCATCATCATCTGGCGCTTACATGCCGCCACGGCCTTAATTCTCGCCACCCGTAATTCAGCGCCCAGTGCCGCGCCGCGCAATCCTTTTTCCAGCAAAACATCGGCTTCCACAGCCAGCGCGGCATCGCGCAGCTTTCGCCACCATTGCGCCTGGGGATAAGGTTCATCTTCCAATCCGGTGCGCCCTCTGGCGTCCGCCATGCAAGCCAGTAAAAACGGCTCGAAATCGTTTTTTGGCTTGAGGGTTTCCAGACGGGATAACACATCCACTATGGTGGCGGGGCGAAGCTCGAAAACCCGGTGACAGTGGGTGTGATAGCGCATGACTTTCTGCGCCAGGCGAAAATAACGCCGGGGGGCTTTGAGCCGGCCGCATAATGCCTTTAATGCCTGCAACCCGAGCACTTCATGATTTTGATGACGGGGCCAGGCTTCCGGAGGAGTGAGCCCTTTACCCAAATCATGCGTCAGGGCGGCAAAGCGCGTAACGGTGTCTTTCGAAAGCTTTGCCGCTTGCGTCAATGTCATCATGGTATGGATACCGGTATCGATTTCCGGATGATACTCCACCGGCTGAGGCACGCCATAGAGGCGTTCGATCTCCGGAAACAAGCGAACGTTGGCGCCACATTTGCGCAATACCTCAAAAAACTTTTCGGGGGTCGCTTCGGCCAAAGCTTTTACCAACTCCTGCCAAACCCGCTCCGGCGTCAAAGCATCCACCTCCCCCGCCTCCACCATTTGCCGCATCAATTGCATGGTTTCGCCGGCGACCTTGAAACCTAGTTGGCCATAGCGGGCGACGAAACGGGCTACCCGTAAAATCCGCAGAGGATCTTCGGAAAAAGCCGGAGAAACATGACGAAGAATCCGCTTTTCCAAGTCTTGGGCGCCGCCATAGGGATCAATCAAACGCCCCGACTCATCCATGGCCATGGCGTTGATGGTCAAATCGCGCCGCTTTAGATCTTCTTCCAGGGTAACATCAGGTGCCGCATGTACCACAAACCCCCGGTGACCGGGCGCCACCTTGCGCTCGGTACGGGCCAATGCATATTCCTCATGGGTAACCGGGTGCAGAAAGACAGGAAAATCCTTTCCCACTCTTTTAAAGCCGCGTTTCTCCATGGCTTCTGGCGTTTCTCCCACCACCACCCAGTCACGTTCTTTAACCGGCAAGCCGAGCAGCTGATCCCGGACAGCACCGCCGACAAGATAAGCTTTCACAGTCATTATCTGCTTGGCAGGGGGACTGTCACCACTTTGAGTTGCCCGCCAATCTTCAACCCCAGCCTCAGAAACTTGGCGGATTTGGCCTCTGCTTTGGTGCCAGGAAAGAACAAATAACCGTAGGCCAAAGCGCCCGGTGGAATAACGTGGTTGCGTAAGGACCGGCGGCGCAAATCGCGGCGGATTTCACTATCCAAGGCTTGATAGCGCTCCCCGCCTCCAATGATGGCGCCAATACTGGCGCCTACAGCAGCCCCTTTGCCGATACTCTTAGCGACATCGCCGCCGGACAAAATCCCGATGGCAAAACCTGTCACCGCGCCCACCGCGCCCAATAGCACGGCCTTTTTACCGGTACTGGCAAAGGTTTCGCCAATTTCCACCTCCCCTTTGATTCGGCGGTATGCCTGATCAGAAGTCAACAGTGGCCAGGCCTGATCTTGATTATCCACCAAAAAAGTCTGCTGCGGCACAATCTGGACTGAACTAGAACTTTGATTATCCAATACCAGGCGCACGGGTATTAACCCCGATCCGCGCACATCAAACCCCAGCAAATCCTCCGCCCTGCCCGGATCAAGATAAGCGTAGGCGGCAATGGAGACCCCATCCACTTGCACCGATTGCGGCTGTGAAGCTGGCAGCGGCACCGGCGCCACCCGGTCTTTGTAGGTACTGCAACCCGCCAGCACCATAAAAAGCCAAAACCATAAACAAACCGTTAACTTTTTCACCTTGCCTTCCCTTTCCTCATTAAAATACTTGCCATGATTATGAACTGTACCGCCCATATCTTCTACTAAGAATTGGACGGGCTTGCGGTTACTGCCCGTGGAGAAAGAATGCAACGTATCTTTGAAGCAAACGATATTCTTGAAGCCAGCATTGTCAAAGGACTGCTGGAACAATGCGGCATCAAAACCGCGTTAAATGGTTACTACCTGCAAGGCGGTATTGGCGAGTTGCCCATTTCCGGCCTGGCGTCCCTTTGGGTAGAAGATGAGGACGCAGCCGCCGCCCGCCGCATCGTCGAAGACTATCTTTCAGGTAACTCGCAAGCCGATTCCTCCTCCGGGGAATGAGAACCGGCATTTTTCACCCGCTTTCAGCTTGTTCAGGATTGAAACCTTTTTTTGTTTTCTTATTGATATTATTGAAATTGGCAATCCTCTACCCATCCTTGTCTCCAGGGCAACCCAAACCACAAATCCACCTGCAAGGCGTTGAAGGCGCGCTGAAGACCAATATCAAAGCCCAACTGTCACTTTTTGAAGAAAGTTGTGATTCTCCCCGGTGGCAAGTGAATGAGGCCTTCACCCACGCGGACAAGGAGATCCGACGCGCCCTGCGGGCACTGGGCTACTATGAACCGGCTGTCGAAAGCCACTTTGAATTCACCGAAACATGCTGGCGCGCCACCTTTAAAATTCAGCCGGGCCCCAGGGTAATCATCCGTCAAATTGATCTGCGAATTCAGGGCGAAGCTGAAAATGATCCTGTGTTCCAGGCATTTATGACAAAACTCCCTTTGCAACCTGGCGATCCCTTGAACCATGGCGCATACGAAGCATTGAAAAATCGCTTGTTGGATATGGCCAATCAAAGGGGGTATTTCGACGCCCGTTTTTCGCGCCGGGAACTACGAGTGGATTTGTCCCGTCACCAGGCCGATATCGTGCTTCATTTTGACTCAGGGCGCCGTTATCATTTTGGTCAGCTAAAGATTCAGCAAGACATCCTGGATCCTGAATTCATCAATAAATATGTAAACCTGAAACCGGATGCGCCTTATGAAGGCGATCGCCTGACACAGGTCTATCAATCCCTGGCAGGCAGCGGTTATTTCGCTGAAGTGGAGATCCAGCCCTTACATGAACAGACAAGGGAATACCGAGTCCCGATACAAATCCGGTTATTTCCCCGCAAACACCATTTTTTCAAAATCGGCGCGGGCTTTGATACCAATACGGGTCCCCGGGTCAGTCTCGGGTACGAAAACCGGTATTTGAACCACCATGGCCATCGCTTGAACCTCAGGCTTCGGTATTCCCCCGTGCGCTCGGAATTCAGCAGTCAATATCAAATTCCCTGGGATGATCCCCTGCACGAGACCCTTACTGTCCGCTCAGGTTTCCTCCACGAGGATACCGACACCCAAACCTCTGACCAAGGCAGTTTGGGCATCCAGTTCATTCATCCCCGGCAAAAATGGACCGAAACCTTTGGTGTAGACTTGCGTTATGAAAAATCCCAGACCGGCGACCAAACCCAGGAATCCCTGTTGGCCCTTCCCGCCATTGAATGGACCAGAGTCCACGCCGATGACCCCTTGCGCCCCAAACAGGGATGGAAGCTGGATATCAAGGTCAAAGGGGGCGTGCCTTTATTCGGCGATCCCGTCATCTTTCTGCAAGCCCGCACTTATGGCAAGTGGATTCGTCAGCTACCCTGGCGGGGAAGGATTATTACCCGCCTGGAAGCGGCCACCACTTGGGTGGATCGATTTCCAAACCTGCCTACCAGTCACCGCTATTTTGCCGGTGGCGACAATAGTATCCGGGGCTATGGCTATAAAAAGCTGGGACCCAAAGACAGTGAAGGCGAGGTAATTGGCGGCCGGCATTTGGCCGTGGCCAGCCTGGAATATGAACAATTGTTTTTGGAAAATTGGGGCGCGGCCATCTTTGTGGATGCGGGAAATGCCTTTAATTCCTTTCAGGAACCCATCAAAATTGGCGCTGGCGCTGGCATTCGGTGGTATTCTCCAGTAGGCCCGATTCGCCTGGATCTTGCCACCCCGGTCGACCCTCATAACCTGGGGATACGATTACATATTTCCATGGGGCCGGCGTTATGAAGCTGAAAGGCGTCATCCTCACCCTCCTGTTTCTATTGATTTTTCTGCCGCTGTTTTTAATCGCAGGGATTTTAGGATTGGCCGCCACGGAAAAAGGCAGCCGCTGGCTGATTGAAAATACCGCCCGTTGGCTGCCTGGAGAGTTGAAAACAGGCCCTATTCAGGGAACCTTGCTGAAACGTCTGGAGATCCAAAATCTGGCCTATGAATCTCATCCTCATCAACTACGTATCGCTCACCTGATCCTGGCTTGGCAGCCTTGGGATTTAACCGATAAACAATTAACATTTGAAGCTCTGACCGTCACCGGTCTTCACTATCAAGGCCCGGCCTCTACTCAGACCCAATCACCCACACCCGTCAACCTCCCGGAAATCCAGTTGCCCGCGGCCATTAAAATCAAACAACTGCATTTACAGGATGCGGTCATCCAGCAAGGGGAAGAAACCATCGCCATCCAAAGGCTGGAAGTAAAGGCAGAGGCCGCCGAACAAACCCTGACCGTTCAACAAATGAGACTGGTGATGCCGCCTCTATCCGCCACCCTGCGGGGTCAAGTGACACTGACACAAGACTATCCCCTTAGCGCAACGATTGACTGGCATTATCGATTATCCGAACCAGAGCAACCGCCAATCGCGTTTCATGGCCAGGGTAGTTTCGACGGCACTTTGAAGGGATTAACCATTCACCACCAGCTGACCGACCCCTTCATGATTACCACGGAAGGCAGCCTAAACCCGCTGGAACAACCCATCCGGGCCAATCTCAAGGGCCATTGGCAAAACCTGCGCTGGCCGCCCAATCGCCCGGATTTTCAAAGTACCCGCGGAAACTATCGTATTCACGGCAATTTGGATACCTATTCCCTTGTCCTGACAGGCCAATTCAACGGCCGTTCCCTGCCATCGGGGCGATTGCAACTGAAGGGCAAAGGTTCCCTGAAAAATTTCCAGATAGGCAACGCTTTGATCCATACCCTGGAAGGACAAATCAATCTGCAAGGAAACCTGGCCTGGCAACCTGACATTCACTGGGATCTGGCGATAAAAGGCAAACAAATCAACCCGGAAAAAGTCGCCCCAGACTGGCCCGGCCAGGTGGATTTCGTCAGCCACAGCAAAGGTAGTCTGTCTGACAAAGGAATGGCAGTGGCAATCGCTATCGATCAATTAAAGGGAAAGCTGCGGGACCAGCCTGTTGAAGCCGTGGGCCGGGTAATTTACCGCAAAGATCAATGGCAATTTCAAGCATTGAATATCAAAAGCGGCAATAACCGGCTGCACTTAAACGGGCAACTGGGAGATCAACTCAATCTGAATTTTAAACTCGACGGCAAGGATCTCTCCGGTGCCTGGCCAACCCTGCAAGGACAACTATATGCCCAAGGCCGCTTGGTGGGCCCCATCAACGAACCCCATATCCAATTGACCGCCCGTGGCAGAAAACTCCGCTGGCAGAACAACCGGCTGCGCGCCATCACCCTCAAAGTCAGTTTCTCTCCCCAAGACCCTGCTTCCCACGCCCACTTGCGCCTGCGGCATTTGAAGCTGGACGGCCAAATCATCCGGCAATTGAATGCAAAAGCCCAGGGCAACTTCCCCAACCACACATTGACTCTGGATGCCAACGTGCCCCAAGGGCGCATTCACACGCACCTCCAGGGCGATTACCTGGATCGCCGCTGGCGAGGGCAGATCGACTCATTGAGCTTCCGGGCCAGCAACGGGAAACGCATGGCGTTCCCCGAACACGGCAAATTTAATGCGGCCGTTTCGCTGGATTTCAATACCGCGCCTGCACAATTGGCGGGTAAAGTCGAGATCAACATTCCAGACATTTCCCGCCTGGCACCGTGGATACCGCAACTGGATCAACCGAAAGGCCGGTTCTCCATGGAAACCCGGCTCTCGGGCACTTTGGAAAACCCTTTGATGACAGGCGAACTCCATGTCGCCAATGGCGCTGCTCGGATCAGAGCCGCTGGGATCCATTTACAAAAATTGAATTTGAGCGCCATTAACCGCGACGGCCGCCGGTTTATCATTGCCGGCCGTTGTCAATCCGGTGATGGCTGGGTAAAAATCCGCGGTTGGCTGGAACCTCTTTCCGACTCTCCGGCCATGTCTTTGTCCCTGAAAGGTAAGGCGTTTGAAGTCGCCCGCTTGCCCCAAGCCAAAGTTCTGGCCTCTCCCGACCTGACTTTTCTCTTCAAAAAGCATCACGGGCGCCTGCAAGGCAAAGTCACCCTTCCCAAAGCAAAATTGAAGATCAAGGAGCTGCCTCCGGAGGCAGTGGCAGTCTCCGAAGACGAAATCATTATCGGCAAAGAAAAACCCAAACGTTCCATTCCCTTCACCCTCACAAGCCAAGTCCGGCTCGAACTGGGTAACGAAGTTCGTTTCAAAGGCTATGGCATGAAAACCAAACTTACCGGAAATCTCAACATTCGCAGCCGTGACGCCCAGACTACCGCCCATGGGGTGATTCATTTAAAGGAAGGAAAATACAAGGCATTTGGCCAGGAAATCGACATTGCCACTGGCAAGTTGATATTCAACGGCCCCGTGGACAACCCCTACCTGGATTTGAGCGCAGTGCGGAAAATCGACAGCGAAGGTGTAACGGTTACTCTCCGCGTCAGCGGACCTTTGACAAAGCCGGTATTGACGGTGACCAGTCAACCACCTTTACCAAAAACCGAAGCCCTGGCCTATCTCCTGACAGGACGTTCATTTGAAAAATCCGACAGTGATGAAAAAACCATGATTGCCAACGCCGCATTATCCTTGGGCACCAGTCTGGCGCGTCCCTGGCTGAAACGGCTGGGGCTGGATGAAATCAAGGTCAAAACCGGCGCTACCCGCGAACAAACGGCCCTGACTCTGGGAAAATACCTGACACCCGATCTTTACGTGGGGTATGCTTTTCATTTGTTCAATGGCCAGGGGGCTGCTCTGCTGCGCTACCGGGTGAGCAAACACATTGCCCTGGAAGCCCAATCCGGCGCCAGTCAAAGCCTGGATGTGTTTTATACCCTTGAAACTGACTAATGTGGCCATATTTATTCGGGAGAACTTATAAAAAACAAATTGATTCGCACTAAAAGCATTACCGTGCGCTTTATTGGCGACAAAACCGTATTATTTTCCAGCGAGGGCATATAAACATCCATGGATTTTAAAGATTATTATCAAATTCTCGGAGTTTCCAAAACCGCCACCCAGGATGAGATCAAGCGCGCCTACCGCAAGCTGGCGCGCAAATATCATCCGGATGTCAGCAAGGAGCCCGACGCCGAGGCCAAATTCAAGGAAGTAGCGGAAGCTTACGAAGTCCTCAAAGACCCGGAAAAACGCAAAGCCTACGACCAGTTCGGCAGTCAGTGGCAACAGGGGCAAAGTTATCAGCCGCCGCCGGATTGGGAAAAAGAATTTGGTTTCGGCGGCGGTGGTTATACTGAAACCGGCACTGGCGGCTTCAGCGAATTTTTTGAAGCGCTCTTCGGCCAGGGAAGATTCCGCACGGGGAGCGGCCGGGGTGGATTCCGCATGAGGGGAGAAGATTTGCACGCTAAAGTTTACATCGATCTTGAAGACGCCTTCCGCGGCACCACCCAAACCATTTCCCTGAGTATTCCGGAGGTGGATCCGGCTACGGGACGGTTGGTGGAGAAAGCCAAGCGCTTGCAAGTCAAAATCCCCAAAGGGATTCAGGAAGGGCAAAAGATTCGCTTGGCCGGCCAGGGCGCCCCAGGGATGGGCGGCGGTCCCAATGGGGATTTGTATCTGGAAGTCCATTTCAAGCCCCACCGCTGGTTCAAGGTAGAGGGCAAGGATCTCATTCTCGATTTGCCCATCACCCCTTGGGAAGCGGCGTTGGGCGCCAAAGTGGCGGTTCCGACGCTGGAAGGCAAAGTGGAACTGAAAATCCCCCCCGGTTCCCAAACCGGTAAAAAACTCCGCCTCAAAGGCAAAGGGCTTCCAGGGAAACCGCCCGGCGATCAATATGTGGTGTTGAAAATCGTCACCCCGCCGGCCGATACGCCGGAGGCGAAAAAACTGTATGAAGAGATGGCCAAAGTGATGCCCATGAATCCACGGGCAGCGATGGGAGGTTAGGGTATGAATCAAGAACGCATTGTCTCAGGCGTGGTGCTGGATGAGCATTTCCGCCTCACCCTGGTGGAAGTCTGCCATTTATGCGATGTCAGCGCCGAGACAGTCATCGAATTGGTCAATGAAGGGGTCGTGGAAATCCAGGGCAACCAGCCTCAAGATTGGCTGTTTGACGCCATTGCTTTCCAACGGCTCAAGGCAGCCCTGCGGCTGGAACGGGATCTGGGCATCAATCCCGCAGGCGCGGCCTTGGCTTTGGACCTGTTGGAGGAACTACAGGCTCTGCGGCGGAGATAAGATGGGTATGCTAATAGGATAACCCATAAGAAAAAACCCCCGCCTAGGCGGGGGCAAAAAGGAGGTCTGATAAGAATTGAAAACGAAAACCAGGTCAGGTTCGGAACTGCCCTACGACAGCTTCCAGTTTTTCTGATTCCGATTGTAAGCCTTCAATCGCCTCGCGGGTTCCCTGGATTTGTTCGAAGGTGTGGTCTATGGATTCATTTACTCGCACCACATTGTGGTTCACCTCTTCACTGACCATGCTTTGTTCTTCCACCGCGCTGGCGATTTGGGTATTCATTTCCCTGATGGTTTCCACCATGGCGGTAATGTTTTCCAGCGCCTCGTTGGCGGCGTTCGCCTCTGTGGCACTGACTTGGGCGTGCTCCTTGCTGCGGTTGATCACTTCCACCGCTTGACTGGCGCGGTTTCTCAAGCGTTCGATGGTTTGCTGGATTTCAGCGGTGGATTCCTGGGTCCGGCTGGCCAGGGTACGCACTTCTTCCGCCACCACCGCGAACCCACGCCCTTGTTCCCCGGCGCGGGCCGCCTCGATGGCGGCATTGAGCGCCAACAGATTGGTTTGATCGGCAATATCGCCAATGATTTTCAGCACCTCGCCAATGCTGTCACTATCGTTTTCCAGTTCTTTGAGCACACCCGCCGCCTTTTCCACTTCCACTGACAGGCCATTGATCTTGTCAATGGCACCGGAAACCACGCCTTTACCGGATTGAGCCTGGGCATCGGCCTCTTGGGAAGCTTCCGCCGCGCGGGTGGTATTTTGGGCGATTTCCTGAACCGAGGCCGCCATTTGCTGCATGGTGGAGACAGTTTGGACAATCTCCTCCCGTTGGCCGTCGCAGCATTTTTCGGTTTTATTGGCCAGTTCGGTCAAGTTGCGGGTTTCTTCATTGAGAGAATGCACTGAGTCGCGAATAGATAATGCTGTATTGCGGATTTTTTTGACAAATTGGTTGAAACTATGGGCAATCCAGGCAAATTCAGTTTTGCCATCTATTTTCAGGCGGGCGGTCAAATCCCCTTCGCCGCTAGCGATGTCCTGGAGCCTCAATCCCAGATCCGTCAAAGGATCGGCGACTATTTTCTTGGCCGCAAAATATAACACCAGCGCCACCAGAAATGCCGCCCCGGCCATCAAGCCAAAGGCTTTGCCGACATTGGCCCAGATCAGCGCCTCGGCGTTTTTCAACGGGGTCACAATTTCAAATGCGCCGTGCAGGTCTCCTACCTTTTTCCCTTCCATGGGATAGCCCAGGATATCCTTGCCGTCTTCCCGGCCCCACAGAGTATAGGAATTGGCGGGATCGCCGTGGCATACCATACATTGTTCCCCCAACCGCACCGGTTTGAAGAAACGCAGAGTGTTTTGCTCTTCGTCAATGATCTGGTATTCTCTGGCATCTGGATGACCGGCAAAATATCTGAGGGCTTCGGCTTCCAATTCGTCCGCCTCATGCTTGGGGTTACGGGCCCCGATGCGAGGCGTTCTCAACTCAAATCCGTTCTCTTCCTGATTGGCCTGGATGACATTCCAGGCGGCGACGATAGGCACGGTTGAAAATATCCGCATCCTGCCCGCCTGAGGATTGGGCAACTGAGCAAATTCCTGCAGCATCTGGGGTGTATAAATACCCATTTGCCACTGCTTCGCCACTTGTTCTCTGGTTGCCTCTGCCGCGAGTAATGCGCTGCGCGCCTTGTTTGCTTCGGCTGTGATGGCCGCTTCGTGCTGCTGGCGGACATAAGCCAAAAGCAATGCCGAACTGACCAACAAAATCGATCCAAAGACCACCAATACCAGGCGCATGCCTACCGAGTTCCAATTCATTGCGTTTCACCCCCTAGGGAATTTCAATCTGGTTATATGGAAAAACTATAGACCAACAAAGATATTTTGCAGGAAATCGGATAGAATCATTGCAAAATGCCGATTGACTTAATCATAAGGAGGGGCCCAATGAGTACTCTGGATCAAATCAAGCATGGTTTCCAAAATGCGCTCGAATCCCTGGCGGAAGGTTGGCGCGCCTTGCGCGAACGGGCATCGCAAGCGTTGACGCAATTCACTCACCATCCCAAGGGGGGTGGCGCTGAGGATCAGCTGATGGCCAGCGCATCCCGCTGGGGATTGTTGGCTGCGGAAATAAAAGAAGAAGACGATCAAGTCATCGTTAATCTCGAAGTCCCCGGCATGGATCCGGAAAACTTCGAAATTGAAGTCATCAACGATATTTTGGTGGTCCGCGGTGAAAAAACCGCCGAGCGGGAAGAATCCAGCGGCCGCTATTATTTATTGGAAAGGGCTTACGGCGCCTTTGAGCGTGCCCTGCAACTGCCGGCCCCGGTGGATGAAAGCCGGGCGGAGGCCACCTACCGCAAAGGGGTCTTGACCATCAAACTTCCCAAAGCGCAGCCCTACGGCCGCCGGCGGATCGCCATTCAAACGGCATAGTTAAAGTGCATAAAGCCATCAAAGCATACAGCACTGGCGGTGAAATCTGTAATTTGACGACGGTCATGAACATTGCAAGGTTTGGCAGATAATAACCTTCCCGGGGCCAATGACCACCGATGACCGGGGGATTGCCGAAAGAGGACAGATCTATTTTCACCCCAACCCTTCCGGCAGGTAGGCCAGCCAATCTCTGGTATCATCGCCATAGACTAAAAAGTAAGGATTGAGTACGGAATCTTTGGTGTTATAGCGGAGCGGTTTGCCTTGCAAGTCAACTACATACCCGCCTGCCTGGGCTACGACACAATGGGCGGCGGCGGTGTCCCACTCGGAAGTGGGGCCCAACCGGGGATACAAATCCGCCTTTCCCTCGGCTACCAGACAAAACTTTAACGAACTGCCAATCGAGACTAGCTCATACTCGCCGTTTAATTTTTCCAGGTACTCTTTGAATGCCTGGGTTTGATGGGAGCGACTTCCGACAATGACTAACCGCTCTGGGGCTGGACAACGCACATGGATTGTTTGGGAAGGTTGATCTCCCACTTGTTTGAGTGCGCCAAGTCCTGAAGCGGCAAAATAGGTCGTATCCTGGACTGGCACATGAACTACGCCTAATACCGGCTCGTGGTCGTGAATTAGCGCCACGTTGACGGTAAATTCACCGTTGCGCTTAATAAATTCCTTGGTACCATCTAAAGGATCCACCAACCAATAGGTTTGCCATTGCTGGCGGTCCTGGTAAGGCAGGTCGCTTGCTTCTTCAGATAGAATGGGAAAATTCGGTTGAATTTGGCTTAATGCATCCATCAAACACCGATGAGAAGCGGTGTCGGCTGCTGTCAGGGGGGAATCATCGTTTTTATTGGTTACTTCAATATCCGCAGCCTCATAGATTTTCAGTATGCGCTCTCCTGCTTTACGCGACGCCTCCACCACGCTATCCAGCATAGCTGCCAAGTTCAATGATTCCATGAATATATTCTCCTGTTCTTAATTTCGCTAAAGTCATATTGTAAGACAATGGAAGAAAAAGCCCTCAACTTACCTTGGGACAAGATTGAAACCGTGATGATGGATATGGATGGAACGTTACTGGATCTCAATTTCGATAACCATTTCTGGCAGGAATTCGTCCCGGTTCACTATGCAAAACGTCATGATATCTCTTTGCAGCGGGCCAAAAACGTTCTACAGCCAAAGTTCGATGCTTTGAAGGGATCGTTGGAATGGTATTGCCTGGATTACTGGAGCCAGGAACTTCAGCTAGACTTACGCAGTCTCAAAAGAGAAATCGCCGGGATAATCAGCGTTTTCCCTCATGTCATAGAATTCCTTGAGGCCATACGTCATTACAACAAAGCGCTGTGGCTCGTAACTAACGCCCACCCTGACGTTTTGGCCCTCAAAATGGAAAGCACTTGTTTGAATCGTTTTTTTGACCGGATTATTTGCGCCCATCATTATGGTTATCCCAAGGAAAACCTAAACTTCTGGCACGGACTTTCGGAAGACATCGCATTTCGTCGGGAGACCACTTTGTTTGTCGATGATAGCATTGCTGTCCTGGAAGCTGGTAAAGCCTATGGAATTCGTTATAATGTCGCCATTAGTCGGCCGGATAGCACACAACCGTCAAGGATCATCCGCCAGTTCCCCTCGGTGGATGATCTCAAACAGCTGTTACCGCAGGGCTAATTCACTGTAAGGATATAAAAAACCTTGAAATCGGCTTTAGTTTAGGATCAAATGTATCTACTTTAAAATTTGTCTTGACCTGCTTATAGAGCTGGGCACCTTGGTACCATATGCCGGTTTCATCGGCAGAGAATTCCGAAAGTTTGGAGCATCTTTCCAAAAACAAGTCGCTAAATGTAATATAACTTGGCAGTATTACTTGGTACCTGATTGTATATTATTCATGGACACTCCCTTTATGCATTAAGCCAATTACGATTCTAGGCAAAGCATTAAGGATAGAATTTAAACAATAAACTATTTGGAGAAACACGTGAGTGATCTTATCGTTCATGTTACCGACGATAACTTTGAAGACGAAGTCCTAAAATCTGACTTGCCTGTATTATTGGACTTTTGGGCAGACTGGTGCGGGCCTTGTAAAATGATTGCGCCCATCCTAGAGCAAATTGCGGAAGGCTATCAAGGCAAGCTAAAAGTGGCCAAATTGAATATTGATGAAAATCCCAAGACACCTCAGCATTATGGTGTCAGGGGAATCCCTACCCTCATGCTATTCAAAGATGGGGAAGTCGAGGCTACCAAGGTTGGCGCCTTAAGCAAGTCCCAACTCGAGGCATTCCTTAATCAAAACCTATAAAACTGTCCAACCCCGTCTATACTGATTTCCAAGGCGGGTGATATATTCAACACCCGCCACACTTCTCCGCTTACTTTTTGCGCAAGCCCAATCTTCCTGGGCCTCTAGTTGAATCAATATAGAACCATCTTGAATTAAAAAAGTATTAACTATGAACCTAACCGAACTTAAACGTAAACCTGCCGCGGAATTGCTAGAAATTGCTGAATCTCTAGGGCTGGAAGGTGTCTCTCGAACCCGGAAACAAGACCTCATCTTCGTTATACTCAAAAAACTGGCCAAAAATGGCGAAGATATTTATGGAGACGGGGTCCTGGAAATTCTCCAAGACGGCTTTGGTTTCCTCCGCTCGGCAGACAGTTCTTATTTGGCTGGCCCCGATGATATTTATGTCTCTCCCAGTCAAATCCGACGCTTCAGCCTACGCACGGGCGACACCATCTCGGGCAAAATCCGCCCACCCAAGGAAGGTGAGCGCTATTTTGCCATGCTCAAAGTCGAGCAAATCAACTTTGAACCCCCTGAAAATGCCAAACATAAAATTGATTTCTCAAACCTGACCCCCCTGTTTCCCCAGGAACGCTTTGTACTGGAGCTGGGAAACGGCAGTACAGAAGATTTAACCGCCCGGGTCATCGATTTGGTAGCTCCCATTGGCAAAGGCCAGCGTGGATTGATTGTCTCTCCGCCGAAAGCCGGGAAAACCATGATCCTGCAAAATATCGCCCATTCCATTGCTATCAAGGCGCCTGAGTGCTACATGATCGTCCTCCTGATAGACGAGCGTCCGGAAGAAGTCACCGAGATGCAGCGCAGCGTCCGCGCGGAAGTCGTCTCTAGTACATTTGACGAACCAGCGGCACGCCACGTCCAAGTTGCCGAAATGGTCATTGAAAAAGCCAAGCGCCTAGTTGAGCATAAACAGGATGTGGTGATCCTGCTCGACTCCATTACGCGTCTGGCCAGAGCCTATAATACCGTTGTCCCCTCTTCCGGTAAGCTATTGACCGGAGGGGTTGACGCCAATGCCCTGGAAAAACCCAAGCGCTTCTTTGGTGCCGCCCGCAATATTGAAGAAGGCGGCAGCCTGACCATTATTGCCACCGCTTTGGTGGAGACAGGTTCGCGCATGGATGATGTGATCTATGAAGAATTTAAAGGCACTGGCAACATGGAGCTGCATTTGGAACGCAAAATCGCCGAGAAACGGATTTATCCCGCTATCAATATCAACCGTTCAGGAACCCGCCGGGAAGAATATCTTGTCCCGCCAGACGAACTGCAAAAATGCTGGATACTGCGGAAAATCCTCCATCCCATGGATGAAATCGCCGCTATTGAGTTCTTGTTGGACAAACTCCGTCAGACCAAAACCAATAATGAATTTTTCGATTCCATGAAACGCTCTTAATCTTCGCAAAGCCGGATTAACCAGACTTCACGGGTTTCGGTTTCCCGCTTCACCATGCACCAATCTGCCTGGCGCCTAAGATCCCTTAGCAATATGGTTAAAGCCTCATGGTCTGAGCGATCTATTTCCTCGCTAAACCGTATCAGATCCGCCATTGAAACCACCTGCAGCCTGGCGACCGTGCCTATCCACAACGGCCTGCTCTTCCCATTATTGAGTTGATAGCCGCTATCCCATAGTCTCAAGATAATGGTCTTTCTGTCAGGCAGCTTCTTCAGCAGCACTAATTTTTCCGCTTCGCCTTGATTAAAATGAGGCAAAATCGGAATCTCGGAAACACTCGCCTTGGGCGCCAACCAATATAAGGCGCTTTCCACGCCAAGACGACGGGCCGGACGCCATCCCAAAGCCTGTAGCCGGGATTGTATTTCCGTCAATGGCGACGCCCACTGGAGTATTAATGGTTGACTGAATTGGCCAAATAATTCATACCGGTACCCAGGCAACCAAACCCAACCTTTCTGCCACCATTCCTTCTCACTCATCGTGACCCTGGCCGGAGTTTCCCGGTCCAGTACCTCTATTTGCTGGAAAGATACCCATCCGGTAACAGCCAGGAAAGTGAAGAACGTCACCATCCTGAATCCCGGCAAAACCACGCCTGAAAGACTGTGGCGCCGGTAACCAACGCCTGCTATGCCAAGCCAGAACACAGTGATCATGCCAGTAATTAACAAACCAGGCAAAGAAATCGTGCTCAAATACAACTGGGAGAAAATGACTAAAACCCAAAACAAACTGGCCAGGGAATAGACAATCCAGCGCCTTGCAGGGTAAATTTGGCCTGCCAATATTAAAGCCAGAAAACCATAACCTGCTCCAGAACGTAAAATGGCGCTATCAAGATAGCCTGGCGGCAACAAAAACCGGCTCAATATTTCAACCATGCCACAAAACAGCAAGCTGATTAGCCAGTGAATCAAAGCCTGGTATCTTCCGCCCCGGAAAAGCCATGTCCCGCAAACGAAAAAGACAACACCCAACACCGGCCAGCTTGCCAAACGTTCAATGGTAAGGAAAATGGCATCGCTCAACGGATTATGGAGAAAATTCAAAGACACCATTGGCTGGGAAGGCAGCACTGCCAACAACAGAATACTTGCTACTGATAACAACCCAGCTAGCACCAGTAATGCCAGAAAGTCCCGTTGCTCCGGATCTAATAAGGTCCCTGTCCATTGAGCAAGCAAAGGGTATCGGCGATGTAGATCAAAAATGGCGGACAACAGCCAGTTAGCCCGGGGCTGAAAAAACAAATAAAGCCGGCGGCTGAGCCAGGCACCAAACCACAACACCGTGACCAAAAGAATTAATATCAGCGCCAGACGCCCAGTGACCTTGGCCGCCAATTCAAGGGAAGCGCCGAAAACGACGCCAGGGAAGAGATAAACCGGCGCCCATAGCATAGCGGATAGGATATTGAAGAGGACAAAGCGGCTGGCCTTCATTCCCATCATGCCGGCCACCAAAGGAATTACTGCCCTAATCGGCCCTACAAAGCGGCCGAACAGGACACTCAAACCACCGTATTTGTTAAAAAAAGCGATGCCGTGGGCAATAATTTCAGGATGGGAACGAAAGGGCCAAAACTGACATAAGCGGGCTTGATAACGGCAGCCGAGCCAATAACTAAGGCCATCACCCACAATAGCGCCCGCCATCGCCCATAAACAGATGGGCCAAAAAGACAGTGCTCCAGTACCGATTAAAGCGCCTGCCGCGAACATCATGGCGACACCGGGCACCAGCATGCCCACAATGGCAAGAGATTCCAAAAGGGCGATGACAAACACCCCCATACCTGCCCAATGAGGGTGCTGTGCAATCCAATGATAGAAATTGTCGAAGCTCAAAGCTTCTGGAAGGCGCGCTCCGCAGCAGTAATGGTGGCGTCAAGCACCGCTTGATCATGAGCTGCGGAAACAAATCCCGCTTCAAAGGCTGACGGTGCCAGATAAACGCCCTCTTCCAGCATCAGGTGAAAGAAACGCTTGAATCGTTCTTGATCACAGGCCATGACCTGCTGGAAATTGGTCACTTCGGGAGCTTGGGTAAAAAACAGTCCAAACATGCCGCCGATAGAGACTGTCCTAAAATCCTCGCCGGCTTGTTGCGCCGTCTCCGCCAGTCCTGACATCAAAGTTTGGGTTTTGGCCGCAAGAGACTCAAAAAATCCGGGTGTTTCGATGAGCTCCAATGTTTTTAAGCCGGCCGCCAGCGCCACCGGATTGCCGGATAACGTCCCTGCCTGATAGACCGGCCCCGAAGGGGCCAAATGTTCCATAATTTTCCGTCTGCCGCCAAACGCGCCCACCGGCATTCCCCCGCCTATGACTTTACCTAAAGTCGTCAAATCAGGCTTAACCTCATAGATGGATTGCGCGCCACCAAGGGCCACCCGAAAACCAGTCATCACTTCGTCAAAAATCAGCACGCTGCCATGGTTATCGCAAACCTTGCGCAAGGTTTGCAAAAAACCATCCCGCGGCGGAACACAGTTCATGTTACCTGCCACCGGTTCCACAATGACGCAAGCAATGGCGTCACCCATTTCGGAAAACAGGCGCTTCACAGCTTCAATATCGTTGTAAGGCAAAGTAATGGTATGCTCCACCACGCTGGCAGGAACGCCGGGCGAACTGGGGACGCCACAAGTCAATGCACCGGAACCGGCTTTGACCAACAGGGCATCGGAATGGCCATGATAACATCCTTCAAACTTGACCAATTTGTCCCGCCCGGTAAATCCCCGTGCCAAACGAATAGCGCTCATGGTGGCTTCAGTACCGGAATTGACCATCCGCACCATTTCCAGCGAAGGGATCAGGTCACAAAGCTTTTGCGCCATTTTTACTTCGATTGGCGTGGGCGCGCCAAAACTCAAACCGTGTTCGGCGGCAGTCTTTACCGCCGATAGTACTTCGGGATGGGCATGCCCCAGGATCATGGGTCCCCAGGAACCGACATAATCAATGTAGCGGCGACCTTCCACATCAACAAGATAAGGACCTTCAGCGCGCTCAATAAATAGCGGTGTTCCGCCTACGCCATTGAAAGCGCGCACCGGGGAATTCACGCCTCCCGGAATGTATCGAAGGGCTTGGTTGTAATATTGGGAAGAGGTTGTCATAACTTAGAAAAACATCCCATCCAACGGAGACGATGCGGAAGCATAACGCCGGCGGGGCATGCGCCCGGCCAAATATGCCTTACGCCCTGCGTCCACGCCCAGTTTCATTGCTTCCGCCATCAGCACGGGTTTTTTGGCTTCGGCGATGGCGGTATTCATCAACACCCCATCGCACCCCAGCTCCATGGCAACGCTGGCATCAGAAGCGGTTCCCACACCGGCATCGACGAGAATGGGTACGGAAGCATTTTCAACAATGGTGCGGATGTTATAAGGATTGCGAATTCCCAAGCCTGAGCCAATCGGCGCCGCCAACGGCATCACCGCTATACAACCGATGTCCTCCAACTTGCGGGCAATGATTGGATCATCATTGGTGTACACCATGACATCAAAGCCATCCTCCACCAGAATTTTGGCCGCTTCCAGGGTACCCACCACATCGGGGTAAAGGGTCTTTTCGTCCCCCAGCACTTCGAGCTTGACCAGCCGGTGCCCATCCAATAACTCCCGGGCCAAATGGCAAGTCCTTACCGCATCTTTCACGGTATAACAGCCAGCGGTATTGGGCAGAATGGTGTAGCGGTTGGGAGAAATCACATCGAGCAAGTTGGGTTCATCGGCATTTTGGCCGATATTGGTGCGCCGGATTGCCACCGTGACAATTTCCGCGCCGCTTGCCTCGATGGCGGCTTTGGTCTCGGTCAAATCCTTATATTTTCCCGTGCCTACCAGCAACCTGGAACGATAAGTCTTGCCCGCCACTACCAGAGGGTCGTCTCCTTGACCGCCGCCAATTGCACGGACAATTTCGACTTTGTCGCCGCCGGTCAGTAGGCAGGTATGGTATTGCCCATGGGGAATGATCTGTTGATTGACTTCCACGGCAATTCTTTGATTCTGCATCCCCAGCTCTGCTATCAGATCTTCCAGGGTCGTGTTTTCCTGGACTTCCCGAGGCTCGCCGTTAATAAATATCTGTAGCGCCATGACTGAATTCACGAGGCAACCACTACTGCTTCACGCCGCTTTTTCACCGATTCAGCAAGTCCTTCCAAAAGTTTGACGCTGTCTTCCCAACCCAAACAAGGATCAGTAATACTTTTGCCAAATTCCAAAGGCGCGCCGGGTTTCAAATCCTGACGACCGGGTTTTAAATGGCTTTCCACCATGGCGCCGATAATTCTTTCATCACCAGCAGCAAGTTGCTCACCCACATTTTCCGCCACTTGCATTTGCAACTCATGCTGTTTGAAACAATTACCGTGACTGAAATCAACCATGATGCGAGGGGGCAACCCAGCCTCTTCCAAGGATTTCGCCGCCGCAGCCACGCTTTCTGCATCATAATTGGGCTGCTTGCCGCCGCGGAGAATCAAATGGCAATCTTCATTGCCCGTGGTGGAGAAAATTGCCGAACGACCAGCTTTGGTGACCGACAAAAAATGATGGGGGCGCTGGGCGGAAGCAATGGCATCCACCGCCACTTGCACCGTGCCATCGGTCGCGTTCTTGAACCCTACTGGACAAGATAATCCCGATGCCAATTCCCGATGCACTTGACTCTCCGTGGTGCGGGCGCCGATCGCTCCCCAGGCAATGAGATCCGAAACGTATTGGGGGGTGATCAAATCCAGATATTCCGTGGCCGCAGCCAGACCTAATTCATTGATTTGCAAAAGCAGCTTTCTGGCCAACCGCAAACCCTTGTTGATATTGAAACTTTCATCCAGATCCGGATCGTTAATTAGGCCTTTCCAACCCACCCGGGTGCGGGGCTTTTCAAAATACACCCGCATGACAAGGACCAACTCCTTCTCCAAAGCCTTTTTGATTTCCACCAAACGCCGGGCATACTCCAACGCGGCCTCGGGATCATGGATGGAGCAGGGACCGATAATAACCAAAAATCGCTTGTCCTTTCCGGAAAGAACGTTGTGAATGGCTTGCCGGGCATCGTGCACGGTTTCCGCGGCTTTATCGCTGAGGGGCAGTTCGTCGTGCACCAATTGCGGAGGAACGACCTCCTTCATTTCCCGGATCCTTAAGTCATCTGTACGATATTTGGGGGACATAATGTCTAGTACCTATCTAATAATTCTTACGTTCATTTTCTAAAAATAGCTTATTTTATCATTCCACGAATACGAATCCTTTAGCGATTTTCCAATAAGATAGGCCAAGCCGCGCGTAAATAGTTCACCATCGACCATAAGGTCATTATTGCTGCGGCGTAGATCAAGACGTACCCAACAGGCCGCAGCCACTCTGACTGCCAGTCCACGGCAAATAGCAAAACCGTAATCGCTACCATCTGCAAAGTGGTTTTAACTTTTCCCAGCCAGGAAACCTTGACCTTTTTACGCTCGCCGATTTCCGCCATCCACTCTCTCAGGGAAGCAATGGTAATTTCCCGTCCGATAATCACCACAGCCGCCACAGCCAGCCACGGCTGCGGATCATTTTGCACGAGCAATACCAATACCGCCGCCACCATTAATTTGTCAGCCACAGGGTCCAGGAAGGCGCCAAAGGCAGTGGTTTGATTGAGTTTGCGGGCCAAATAGCCATCAAGCCAATCCGTTAACGCGGCCAGCATAAAAATAATGGCGCAAAAAACCCCAGTCCCGGGTATTGGCAAATAGAAAACCAAAACCAATACCGGAATCAAAACGATTCGGGCAAAAGTCAAATAAGTCGCAATATTGAAGTTTTTAGTCTCGCTCAAGATCCTGGCTCATGAAACGTTTCGTAAATTCTCTCGGCTAATTGATAATTGATGCCTTCCACGGAACATAATGCCTCGACGCTGGCTTTTTTGATTGCCTGCAACCCACCAAACTGCTGCAGCAATCGTTGCCGGCGTTTCGGCCCCAATCCATCGATAGATTCTAAAACGGATTGCCGTTTAATGCGACTGCGTCTTTGCCGGTGCCCACCAATGGCGAACCTATGCGATTCGTCGCGAATATGGCGGATTAGCAATAATGCCGGATGATTACCAGGATGTATCCAACGATCTTGCCAAGACAAATATAAAGCCTCTTCGCCTCCTTTCCTGTCAGGCCCTTTGGCCACGCCCACGATTCGGACAAAAGGCATCCTAAGTTCAGCCAGCACCTCTGACACGGATTTCACCTGGCCTTTGCCGCCATCAATAAAAAGCACATCGGGCAAGTGGCGGCCCTCTTTTTGCAGCCGCTTGAATCGGCGTCGTACTGCTTGGGCCTGAGCAGCATAATCGTCTCCAGGTGTAATGCCTTCTATGTTAAACCGCCGGTAGGCCGATTTCACAGGTCCCTGAGTATCAAAAACCACACAAGAGGCCACCGTTTGATCCCCCTGGATATGGCTGATATCAAAGCACTCAAGCCGCTTAGGCAGTTCAGGCAAGTCCAACAAATCAGTCAGGGCTTCCAATCGTTGCTGTTGATCGTGACGCTTGACAAGCCGTTGCTGCAGAACCGTATCGGTATTGGCCTGAACCATTTTCAACCACTCCCGGCGCTGGCCGCGGGGTCGGGTGATAAGACGAACCTGTCTGCCTGCTTGCTGGGTGAGAACATCAACGATCAAAGTTTCATCTTCTATCGGATGGCTAATAAGGATTTCGGGAGGAATCGGTTTGTCCAAATAGTACTGCCCGATGAATGCCTCCAGGATTTTTGCTGGATCGTATTGCTCTGTGTGAGAAGGAAACAAAGTTTTATCCCCCAAATAGCGCCCGCCCCGAAACCAGGCAACCTGGACACAAGACACGCCCGCTTCGCTGGCACAAGCAATTACATCCAGATCGCCACGGTAACCCGTGACGTACTGTTTTTCCAGCACCTCCCTAAGCGTTGCGATCTGATCCCGGTAGCGGGCCGCGCGCTCGAATTCCAATTGTGATGCGGCTTTTTCCATCCGCCGGACCAGATCATCCAACAGCCCTTGCCCCTTGCCTTCTAAAAACATTATCGTGTCTTCCACGTCCCGCCGATAAGCTTCCTCGCCGATCAAGTCGACACAGGGCGCCGTACAGCGCTGAATTTGATATTGCAGGCAAGGCCGGCTGCGGTTATTGAAATAACTGTCTTCACATTGGCGCACCGGAAATACTTTTTGCAACAGTTTCAGGCTGGCGCGAACCGCGCTGGCGCTGGGATAGGGTCCGAAATAACGCCCGCCGCGGTTACGGGCGCCGCGATGGAAAGTGACACGGGGAAAGGGATGCTCGGTGGAAATATAAATGTAAGGGTAACTTTTATCATCCTTGAGACAAATATTGTAACGGGGTTGATAGCGCTTGACCCATTGGCTCTCCAGCAGCAAAGCTTCTCCTTCGCTACGGGTAACCGTCACTTCAATGGCATGAAGCCGCGCCAACATTGCCCGCTGCTTGGGAGGTTGCTGGCTGCGAAAATAGCTGGAAACCCGGTTCTTCAGGTTCCTGGCCTTGCCCACATACAGAGGCTCCCCCCGATGATCCAGCATCTTATAGACCCCGGGCTTGGTAGTGAGGGTTGCCAGAAATTCCTTGATATCAAATGGATAAGGGTCAGCCATTGTTTCGTATCTATCTCAATAGGGACTTGGACCGAGGCTTCTGAGAATGTTGGCGGCCCGGATGGCTACCAGCAGGCCCTCAGGGGCGAGCCGAACCGAAAGTCCAGTGGACATTCGCAGTCGGCCGGGCGCCCGGATAGGGAAATCCGGGCAGGACTTTTGCGCGGAACAGGAATGTACAGCGCAAAAGCGTTTACAGCGTTTCCCAGAAGCCGGTCCATGACCCTACTCACATTACCTAACTTGGGGAAATACATTATTAGCCGTTTTTTTATGTCTCCAGCATGCCCCTGAGGACTGTCTGCAGGATCCCACCGTTACGATAATACTGCAATTCCGCCGCGCTATTTAATCTGACATCCGCGTTGAAAGTGATCTTGCTACCATCGTCTTTTTCCGCAATCACTTCCAGCGTATCACCCACCGATAATTGATCGGTCACTGGAATGGTGTAACGCTCACGGCCGCTCAGCCCCAATGATTTTGCTGAATCACCAGGACGAAAAGTCAACGGCAGAATTCCCATCCCCACCAGGTTACTGCGATGAATCCGTTCAAAACTTTCCGCTATCACTGCCCGGACGCCCAACAGTTTAGGGCCTTTGGCCGCCCAATCCCGGGAACTGCCCATGCCATAATCCTTGCCAGCTATGACAATCAGCGGAACCCCTTCTTCCCGGTAACGCATGGCGGCATCAAAAATCCACATCTCTTCTCCCTCCGGGAGATGGACGGTAACGCCTCCTTCCTTGCCAGGCACCAGCAGATTTTTGAGGCGGATATTGGCGAAGGTACCCCGCATCATCACTTCGTGATTTCCCCGGCGAGCGCCAAAAGTATTGAAATCTTTGGGGTCCACCCCTTTAGAGAGCAGATAATCGGTAGCCGGGCCTTCCGGAATCACGCCTGCGGGAGAAATATGATCGGTGGTCACCGAATCTCCAAGCAATACCAAAACCCGGGCCTGTTGAATGGGCTCTATGGGATCCGGCTGGGGCTTGAGATGGGCAAAAAATGGCGGCTCCTGGATATAGGTGGACTCAGACGGCCAATCATACAGCACGCTGGCCGGCACCTTAATCGCATTCCATTCGGGATTGAACTCATCCAAGTTTTCATAGACCTGCTTGAACTTTTCCGGATCAAACGCCGTTTTCAAAACTTGTTTGAGCTCTTCTTGGGTGGGCCAGATGTCCTTCAGAAAGACTGGTTTCCCGTCATTGTCCTTGCCCAAGGGTTCTGCCGTCAAATCGATGTTGACCGTGCCCGCCAAAGCATACGCCACCACCAAAGGTGGAGATGCCAGATAGTTTGCCCGGGTCAAGGGATGAATGCGGCCTTCAAAATTACGGTTACCAGAAAGCACCGCCGCTGCAACCAAGCGGCCAGATTGCAGCGCTTTTGTCACCGGCTCCGGTAATGGGCCACTATTACCGATACAGGTAGTACAACCATAGCCAACCGTATAAAAACCCAATTGTTCTAAATAGGTATCCAACCCGGAATCGCGAAGATAATCGGTGACCACCCGGGATCCTGGCGCCAGGCTGGTTTTGACGTAGGGAGGCGTCTTCAAACCTTTTTCAGTGGCTTTTTTCGCCAGCAATCCTGCTCCCAGCATCACGGAAGGATTACTGGTATTGGTACAGCTGGTAATCGCGGCAATCACCACCGAGCCATGACGCAGCTCGGTTGCCTGATTGTTGATTTCAATGGACTCTTTGGCATCCAAGTCTTGCTCTGCCACCCCAAACCCGCCTGTATTGGCCGGCTTGGTCAAGGCACTTTGAAATGCGGGCTTCAGGGCGGCAACCGATAGCCTGTCTTGAGGACGCTTGGGACCTGCCAAAGACGGTTCCACTGTGCTTAGATCCAGTTCCAATACTTCGGTGAAACGGGGCGCTGGAGTTTCATCGGTGCGGAACAACCCCTGGGCTTTACAATAGTGTTCGATCAAATCCACTTGAGCATCGCTTCTGCCCGTAGATCGCATGTAATCCAGTACCGCAGCATCAATGGGGAAAAACCCTACCGTTGCCCCATATTCCGGCGCCATGTTGGCTACTGTGGCCCGGTCAGGAACACTGATACTGGAAAGCCCGGGGCCAAAAAACTCCACGAATTTGCCGACCACACCGTATTGACGCAGCATTTCCGTGACTGTAAGCACCAGATCCGTCGCGGTAGCGCCTTCGGGTAATTGGCCGGTCATTTTGAAACCGATCACATCCGGTGGCAACATATAAAGAGGCTGGCCCAACATGCCAGCTTCGGCTTCGATACCGCCAACGCCCCAGCCTAAAATGCCAAGCCCGTTGATCATGGTGGTGTGGGAATCGGTACCTACAAGGCTGTCAGGATAGGCAATACCCTGTTCGCTGAGAAAGACTCCGCGGGCCAAATATTCCAGATTGACTTGGTGCACAATCCCAACACCCGGTGGCACGACTTTAAACGACTCGAACGCCCCCTGTCCCCACTTTAAAAATTGATACCGTTCAAGGTTGCGCTGGAATTCGAGCCGCATATTCTCTTTGAGCGCCTCAGGTGAAGCAAAATAATCTACTTGAACAGAATGATCGATCACCAACTCGGCGGGAATCAGTGGCTCAATCTTGGCCGGATCCCCATCCAAACGATGGATGGCCGAACGCATGGCGGCCAAATCCACGAGTGCGGGAACACCGGTAAAGTCTTGCAGCAAAATCCTTGCCGGCATAAAGGGGATATCACCCTGACGGGCGCCACTGGGTGTCCATTTGGCAAGAGAAACGACTTCATCTTCTTTAATCAGGTCACCGTCGCAATGACGCAAAATGGATTCCAACAGAATTTTGATGGTAAAGGGAAGAGAGGTGACCTCTCCCACACCGGCTCGCTCAAGACTTTCTAATTGAAAGTAATCCGCTTTTCCAGAACGGGTTTGCAAACTGTTCCGGCTACCAAAAGGATTACTATCACTCATGCTGACTCCTACAAGTTATAATTTATAATGCATTTACAACATTCCAACTCGGGTGGAGCTGGTTTAGAAGGCCTGTTTCTTAAAAGTAACTGAAAGGACTGCTCTAATCCTTCAATAAATACTCACCAAGGCCCGCAAAATATCAACCCGGCTAATCAAGCCTATCAGTTTGTCATCTTCAATAACCGGGAAATGGCGCAAATTACTTTTTTGAAACATTTCAGCCACTTCAACGATGCTGGCATCGGGGCTGACCGACTGGATATCGGTACTCATGTATTCCCCGATTTTGCCATCCATCTCTTCATGATATGCCGCATTGAGAACCACCCGCAGACAATCCATTTCAGAAAAAGCGCCCAATAAATTTCCCTCTTCATCCAACACCGGCGCGCCGGTTATTTTGTGGCTCAATAACTTGCGTATTCCTTCAAATACCCCCATGTCTGGTGTGAACGTTACCAGATTAGTGGACATGTGATCTCGAACAGTAATATTTCTTAACATAAGCTCCTCCTCAGAGGGATTTCACCCTTAATTTTATATTCTGATGTTACGCAACTTACTGCAAGGACTGCGTTGTCACACCCTCTCCCCAACCCCTCTCCCAAAGGGAGAGGGGATTCAAGGCAGGGTCCGTCGCTCCCTCCACCGCTTGCGGGGGAGGGTTGGGGAGGGGGTACCCTGTCTTGCCCGTAAGCCGCCAATGACAGGATTCCTCACTAGACCGCTCACATCGTTTGAGGGCTGCTTTGGAATCACCGTGCGTATCATCAGTTAAATTTTAAGCTTGGGGTTGTTTATTACATTCTTTTTTTCCCTGGGCACACAGACATTCACCATTGCCAGCACCACCGCAACTTCCCTTAATGGCTGAGCGGCCAAAAATGACGCCAATGGACATAATGCCAATAACAACGGCGATAATAACAAAGGTTATAATGAAAATGGTCATGATGACTCCTCGCTAGTCTGTGATAAAAAGGCTCTGGTGGCTTTTTCCGAAAACCCTTCCTTTTCTTTGACAATAAACAGAGCCGCAATTCCCGCCTTAGCGGCCTTTTCCCAGCCCCGCTCCGGCCCGAGCACCAATAGCGCCGTAGCTAATGCATCCGCCTGGGTGGTAGTATGACTCAAGACGGTCACCGATGCCAAGCGGTGGCTAATGGGCCTTCCGCTGCGCGAATCAATGGTATGGGAGAAACGCTGGCCATTGACTTCAAAGTAATTCCGGTAATCCCCGGAAGTCGCCAGACTGATATCCGTCAACACCAGTACCTTCTGTATTTGCCGCACATTGACCTTAGGTTTCTCTATGGCAATTCGCCAAGGCTCACCTCTTGGACTAAAGCCTTTTAAGCGTAGCTCCCCTCCTATTTCGATCAAATACCCTTCGACGCCGATGGAATCCAAATACTCAGCCAGCTTATCCACCGCGTAACCTTTGGCAATAGCGGAAAGATCGACATATACATCCGCCTTACGTTTTCGCAGCGCCGGTGGCGCCTGCCGTACTTCAAGAAATTGATATCCTATGCGGGATTTTGCCTTGGTAATTGCATCAGGCAATGGCGCCTTTTGAGTCCGAGGATCAGGGCCAAATCCCCACAAGTTGACCAAGGGTCCCACCGTCACATCAAATGCCCCTTCGCTCCACTCACTGACCGCCAGCGCTAATTTGACCACCTTGACCAAATCCTCGGAGACAGGTTGCCAGTCGGTACTGCGGCTTTGATTGAATCTTGATAACTCCGAGGATTCAATATATGTGGACATTTGCTGATTGACCAGATCAATCAAGCTGTCCAGTTTGTTTTTGAGGTTTTCCTTCTGAATGCCCGGGGGCATTTTGGTGACTTTAATGGAAAAGCTGGTGCCTAATGCCAGGCCACGATATTCAAAATCCGCCTTGTTATCCTGCGGTTGACACCCCGCCAGAAACAAAACGAGGAGCACCAAGGCTCCTCGTAAGGGAATTAGCATTTTGAGAAAATCAACCGCCGAAGTCATCCAGCATAATATTATCTCTTTCGACACCTAAGTCCTCCAGCATCTTGATCACTGCCGCGTTCATTACCGGCGGTCCGCAAAGGTAATATTCACAATCTTCCGGCGCAGGATGGTCTTTGAGATAATTTTGATACAGGACCTCATGGATAAAGCCAGTATAACCAGTCCAATTGTCCTCGGGTTTCGGTTCAGATAAAGCTAAATACCAGCGGAAATTTTCATTTTCTTCCTGCAGTTTATCGAAATGATCTACGTAGAAAGTTTCCCGCAAGCTGCGCGCGCCATACCAGAAAGTCATCTTCCGCTTGCTTTTCAAGCGAATCAACTGGTCGAAAATATGGGAACGCATTGGCGCCATGCCAGCGCCCCCACCGACAAACACCATTTCGTTATCGGTTTCTCGGGCGTAAAACTCGCCAAATGGACCGGAAATCGTCACTTTGTCCCCCGGCTTTAGATTGAAAATATAAGAAGACATTTTACCGGGAGGCACATCCAAACCTGGCGGCGGGGTAGCAATACGAACATTCAACATGACAATTTCATTTTCCAATGGAAAGTTTGCCATGGAGTAAGCACGCACTACAGGCTCATCCACTTTGGACTCAAGATCCCACAGGTTGTATTTATCCCATTCATCCCGGAATTCTTCTTCAATGTCGAACTCGGAGAACTTGATATGGTACGGCGGACACTCAATTTGTATGTAACCACCCGCGCGGAATTCCAAAGTTTCATTGTCGGGCAGATCCAGGACCAGCTCTTTGATGAAGGTGGCCACATTATGGTTGGAACGTACCGTACACTCCCATTTCTTGACCCCGAACACTTCTTCGGGCACTTCAATCTTCATCGGCTGTTTGACCGTCACCTGACATGACAACCGCTCGCCTTCCCGGGCCTCGCGCTTAGTGATATGGGTCGCCTCGGTGGGGAGCAAGTCACCGCCCCCTTCCAACACCTTAACGCGGCACTGGGCACAAGTACCACCACCACCGCAGGCAGAGGGCACAAACAGTCCGGCATCCGCCAGAGCCATCAGCAACTTGGCGCCAACCGGGGTTTTGATTGTCTTTTCACCATTGACGACGATCTCCACTTCACCCTGGGGCACCAAGTGGGACTTGGCCCAGAGGATCACCATCACCAATGCCAAAACAATGAGCGTAAAAAAGACAACGCCTAAAATGATCTCCAACATGTTTTAACCTTGTTTTTAGAGCTGAATTCCAGAAAAGGCCATAAACCCCAAGGACATTAGGCCCGCCGTGATGAAGGTAATCCCAAGGCCGCGCAAACCCGCCGGCACATCACTATATTTCAGTTTTTCCCGGATGCCTGCCATCGCGGTGATTGCCAGCGCCCATCCAAACCCGCTGCCCAAGCCATACACAGCGCTTTCGGTCAGATTGTATTCCCGTTCAATCATGAACAGGCTACCCCCTAAAATGGCGCAATTCACCGTAATCAGCGGCAGAAAGATACCTAAAGCATTAAATAAAGCCGGAAAAAAGCGATCTAGCGTCATTTCAAGAATTTGAACAATGGCGGCGATCACCCCGATGCTAGCCAAATACACCAGAAAGCTTAAATCCACGTCGGGCAAACCCGCCCAGGACAAGGCGCCTTCTTTCAAAAGGTAAGCGTGAATCAAATGATTGGCCGGCACTGTCAATGTCTGCACCACAATCACGGCAATCCCTAAGCCGAGGGCGGTACTGATTTTCTTGGATACCGCCAGAAAGGTACACATTCCCAAAAAAAACGCCAGCGCCAGGTTTTCAATGAAAACCGACTTGACGAACAAGCTGACCAAGGCTTCCATTACACCACCTCACCATGGGCTGGCATAATCTGATAATCAGGCGCTTCAACTTGCTTCGGCTTCCAGGTTCGCACTGCCCAAATGAACAAACCGATGATAAAGAAAGCACTGGGAGGCAACAGCAACAAACCGTTGGGTTCATACCAACCGCCATCCTTCACTAAAGGCAATATTTCATTGCCCAGCAGTTTTCCAGAACCAAACAGCTCCCGGATTACCGCCACCACCACCAGAATCAAGCTATAGCCCAAACCATTCCCCAGACCATCAAAAAAGCTGGCAATAGGCGGGTTTTGCATGGCAAAAGCTTCGGCCCGGCCCATCACAATACAATTGGTGATGATCAAACCCACAAATACGGACAGTTGCTTGCTAATATCATAAGCCACCGCCTTCAAGATCTGATCCACCACAATAACCAAGGAAGCGATGATGGTCATTTGCACAATAATGCGGATACTGGCGGGAATGTGATTTCTTATCAAGGAAATCGCCGTGTTGGATGCCGCCACCACCGAAGTTAAAGCAACGCACATAATCAGTGCCGTCGATAGCTGGGAAGTCACCGCCAAGGCGGAACAAATTCCCAAAACCTGTAGTGTAATGGGGTTATTGTCGATTAACGGATCAACTAATACGGGCTTGACTTTTTCAAAGTCAAATTCTTCTTCAGCGTTTTCCAAGGTTTCTTCACTCATCGCCGCTCTCCTAACTTATTGTCCGCAGAATTTGTCCAGGAAGGGTTTGTATCCGTCTTCGCTCATCCAGAAACGAATCAAATTACTCACCCCGTTACTCGTCAGAGTCGCCCCTGCCAGACCATCCACTTTGTATTCCGAACCAGACTGCCCGGCATCGACACTGCCCTTCACTAGACGCAACACCGGGGTTCCGGATTCATCATAGACCTTTTTACCCTTCCAGAGGGCGCGCCAGTTGGGGTTGACAACCTCGCCACCGAGGCCGGGCGTCTCGCCCTGGTCATAAAAATTGATCCCGATCACCGTATTGCAGTCGGGTTCCAAGGCTAGAAAACCATACATGGTCGACCAAAGCCCATATCCCCAAACCGGCAGCACAATGGCCTTGGTTTCGCCATTTTCATCCTTCAGGAAATAGACGGTAGCAAATTTCGGCTTGCGCTTGATCCCGGCAATATCACGCTCTCTTGGAATTTCTTCGCTCATCTCGGGATCCTTGGCGGCCTTGCGCATATCAAAGGTGTTCGGATCCAAGTCTTCAACGAAATCGCCGGTTTCCAAACTAATCACCTTCGTTTCAAATTGTTTGAAGGCCTTGTCGATATCAATTCCCTCTTCCCAAAGGCCAACCACCTCCAGGATGTTTTTCTTCATATCCGCGGCCTTATTGGATATCTGCAATGGCCGCAAGGCGACGGCTGAAAAGGCTACCACCACCGCGCACGCCATACAGACCCAAAAAGCAACGGCCAAGGTTTTTTCAAAACTATCATTGGGCAGAGCAAGAATCCGGTCCCGGTAGACTTTGGCTTTCTCCTTCCAGCCCTGCCATTTTACTTGCCACAGAGTCAATTGTTGTTCGCTTGTATTATTAGGCATTGCGTTTAGCCCTTCTTCTGATATTTGCCTGAATTACAAAGTAATCAATGAGGGAGGCGAAAATATTGGCAAACAAGATCGCCAACATGGTTCCCTCCGGGAATGCGGGATTCACTACTCTGACTAAAACCACCATCACCCCGATAAGAATACCGAAAATCCAGCGGCCGGTATCCGTCATGGCGGCACTCACCGGATCCGTGGCCATAAACACCAGACCAAAGGCCAATCCTCCCAGAGTCAAATGCCAATAGAATGGCATGCTGAACATCGGATTGGTCTCGCTACCAGTGATATTGAAAATGAGCGACATCACGATGACGCCAATCAAAACGCCCGCCATAATGCGGTAATTGGCAATACCAGTATAAAGCAGAAAAATCGCCCCCAAAATAATCGCCAGGGTTGAAGTTTCGCCAATGGAGCCTGGCATGAAACCAAAAAAGGTTTGGGACCAGGAAAAACCGGCTTCCTTAATCGCGTCCACGCCACCTTCTGCGGCCAATGCCAGCGGCGTCGCGCCACTGTAGCCATCCACCGCGGTCCACACTGAATCCCCACTCATGAAGGCAGGATAAGAGAAGAACAAAAACGCCCGTCCTGTCAGGGCCGGATTGAGGAAATTCTTACCCGTCCCCCCAAAAACTTCTTTGCCTAACACCACGCCAAAGGAAATACCCAGCGCAACTTGCCACAGCGGTATCGCCGGCGGCAGTGACAGCGCAAACAGGATGGAGGAAACAAAGAATCCTTCATTGACGTCGTGTTTACGCACAACGGCAAACAGCACTTCCCAAATTCCCCCTGCCACCAAAGTAACAATGTAGATCGGGAAAAAATATAAGGCACCGTGCATCAGGCAGGAAAGCGGATTGGAAGGGCTGTAACCGAACCAGTCCATAATGGGTCCCCGCCAATTGGGAATGGTTTCCACGCCTATGGACTGCATGGCGCTGTTGGCCTGGTAGCCCGTGTTATACAGGGCAATCAATACCGCTGGAAACGTCGCCAGCCACACGTAGGTCATCACACGCTTCAGGTCAATGGCATCGCGCACATGAACCGGGTCTGGCGTTACATCCACTGGAGAGTAAAGAAATGTATCCACCATTTCATAGACGGGATACAGCTTTTCGAAGCGCCCCCCCTTGGCAAAATGCGGATGGATTTTGTCTAAGAACGCTCTGACTTTAGACATCAGCCTTCCTTCTCAATTTGAATTAGATTTTTTCTAAGAACCGGACCGAAATTATGCTTCCCGGGATCCACAAAAGTGCACAGAGCCAAATCCTCCTCTTCCAGCTCCAGACACCCGAGATCCTGGGCAGTATCGGTATCCCCCACCACCAAAGCCCGCAGCAGTTGGGTGGGCAACATATCCAGAGGCATCACCCGCTCGTAAACCCCGATGGGTACGATGGCTCTCGGACTTCCCCATAAAGCCGTGGTGGGTTTATATTTACGCGGTTCTTTGTTTCGATTCAGAAGAAAGACATTCAGAATCGAGAATTTATGGTCACCGCCTTTCATTTCAATCCAGCCCATGAATTCCCGTTCGCGATTTTCAGGCACCACAGAGATTTGGCTATGGAAATGGCCCAAATAGGCGGCCCATCCTTTTGCTTTCCTGCCATTGAGGATGGAACCGGAGATGATGCGAAGCTCGTTACCCTCTGTTTCACCCTGGGTCAAATCAGTAATACTCGCTCCCCAGCGGGTGCGTAGCAAACGCGGATTCTTTACTGCAGGCCCGCCCAGGGAAACTACTTTTTCTGGATTTAGCCTACCCGTGGTGAACAGACTGCCGATAGCAAGCACAGCTTGATAATCCAGATACCATACCGTTTTGCTGGCACTGACAGGATCCAGAAAGTGAATATGGGTGCCAGGCAGACCAGCAGGGTGCGGCCCATCAAAGTCAACCATCTCGACCTTGTTTGAATCGGCTGCCGGAAAACCGTCTGCTGAAGGAGCCTTGCACAGGTAGATTTTCCCTGGCGTCAAGTGCTGGAGCACTTGCAGGCCATGACGAAAATCGTCAACCCGTTCAGAAATGACAACAACCGGATCAATCGCCAGAGGATTGGTATCTATGGCCGTCACAAAAATGGAATGAGGCTCGGAATCCGGTGCGGGAACCTTGCCATAAGGCCGAGTTCGCAACGTCGTCCATAACCCTGAATTGAGCAAGTTGCTCTTGACCTGTTCAGCGGTCAAATTGGACAGCTCGTCAGCAGCGCAGCTCTCAAAAACCTCCTCGTCATCGCCTTCCAGTTCAATCACAATGGATTGAAGAACACGGCGGGCGCCCCGATTGATTGCTTTGACGACACCACTGCCCGGAGAGGTAAATTTGATTTGCGGATGGGTCTTGTCCGCAAACAAGGGTTGACCCAGCTTCACCCGATCCCCTTCTTTCACTTGGATCGAAGGCCTCAGCCCGATAAAGTCCTGGCCAATCATGGCTACTGACTTTACCTCCCTCCCCTGGTAAATTTTTTGCTCAGGCTCACCTGCAACAGGCAAGTCCAATCCTTTTTTGATTTTTATCACCATAGATTTCAAGCCTGGTTGAATATGGATTGATAGCGATCCGCAAACAGCCTTTCAACATCCAAGGCTGTCACGCGCAAGGCAAAAACACGCGGTATTAGACCATAAATTGATCGGCCGGACAACGGCATCATTCGCTCAAAGTGTAGGAATAAACCGGCAAAAAAAAGAGCGGACATTTTTGTATGTCCGCTCAAACCCTTCCCAGAGGATAATGGCTGAAAATTCTGTAACCCATGGCGAGGAAGGAGGTTCTTGAGTATAAGAATAAAGGTTTTTGAAAAATTAGCTTTGATCTACATCAAATTTAGATCAGATACATTATCATTAAGTTAGGAAACACTGTATCAACTAAGACACCCTCAATTGTTTCCTTCAAAACTGCTTCTAGCAACCGTGGCGGCCGAGCAAAATAGCTTTTTACGACACCACTCCCTTGGCTCAAAAGTGGGTGGAGAGGGGCTGTTAATTTCGCAAATCGTTTGCCAACAGCTGAATCCAATGGATTACCGGCATTTTCGCCGCCGATTGCAAATGCAGCTGACAGCCTATATTTGCGGTGGCGATGAGGTCTGGATTGTTTTTTTCAAGCGCCGCAAGTTTGCGGTCTCTCAATTTTCTGGAAATTTCCGGTTGAAAAATGGAATAGGTGCCCGCTGATCCACAACAAAGGTGGGCGTCGGCAACAGGAACCAAATTAAAGCCCATTTGCCGCAGCAAGCGTTCGGTAACTCCTGCCAGTTTTTGCCCATGTTGTAGGGTGCAGGGAGACTGAAAGGCGATTTTCATCTTCCTGCCGGCATTGGAGATTGTCACTGGCGGTTCTGCTGTCAGTATTTCACTGATATCTCTGGAGAGCCGTGAGATTTCGGCGGCCTTTTCCGCATAATCCGGATCATTGGCTAAATATTGACCGTATTCTTTCACCATCACTCCACACCCGGATGCCGTGGTAACAATGGCTTCCACGCCGTTCTCCACATAGGGCCACCAGGCATCGATATTGCGGCGCATGAAATCCAAGCCCTCTTCCTGGGCGTCCAGATGGTAACTCAAGGCCCCGCAGCAACCGGCTTCCGGAGCCTGAACCAGGCTGATACCTAAGCTGTCCAATACCCTGGCAGCCGCTTCGTTGATTTCGGGGGTGATAACAGACTGAACGCATCCTTGTAAAATCAACATTTTCCTGGGGTGATTGGATGGCTGCAAGCTAGCACTTTTTACTGCCGGCTTTATCTTGCTGGCCAAAAAGCGCGGCAAAAGGGGGCGAATTTGCTGAGCCGTTCGATAAGCCCACCGCCACCGAGTGGGGAAAGGCAAGGTCATTCGCAAACCTTTTCGCGTAATCTTTTGCCCCCAAGACCGCGGCACCTGTTTTGCCACATGCGCCCGGCCGATATCCAGAAGGCGGCCATATTGCACGCCGGAAGGACAAGCGGTTTCACAGGCGCGGCAGGTCAAGCACCGGTCCAGGTGCTGCTGAATTTTGGCCGTGGCCGGTTGGCCTTCCAAAACGGTTTTGATCTGGTAGAGCCTTCCTCTGGGGCCGTCCAGTTCATTTCCCAGGAGTTGATAAGTGGGACAGGTAGCGTTGCAAAATCCGCAGTGGACGCAAGCGCTCAATATCGATCGCGCAATTGCATCTTCCGGCGTTTTCCGCATCCACTCTGGCAACGACGCCTGCATTTAAAATTCCTCGTACATTCTACCGGGGTTGAATATCCCATGAGGATCAAAGGACGCTTTCAAAGTCCGGTGGAGACGTGCCAAGGCCGGCGGCAATGGCTGAAAAATCCGGTGGCGCGGGCTTTGGGTTCGGAATAACGTCGCGTGTCCGCCCACCTGCGCGGCATAGTCAAATAGCTGCTCGGCAGACGCATGACTACGCAACCACCGTTGGGCGCCCCCCCAATCCAATAGCCACTCCCCGTCAAAGTCCAGCACGGGCGTGCTGGGAGCCTGGGACAAACGCCATAGATTAGCTGTTCCTTCTGTAAAGAAAGGTAACCGCTGCTCCCGAAGATCTTGCCAAAAACATTCCCCCTCTTCCCATGCCTCACCCTCAATCGTTTCAATGGCGGCAGCCACCGCATTTTCTGTCCCCGCCACGCGAACATAAAGAAAGGGCTCCTGGTAACACAGTCCGCTTAGGGGCAAAGACCGGCTCATCAACGTTGCCATGGATTCCAAGGCCGACGACGATGACATTTCGCGCCTGACCGTCACCTCCAAAGCAGGCCTGGGCAGCACTTTCAAGGAAATTTCAAGTAGCACCCCCATTGTCCCCAAAGACCCCGCCAATAACCGGGACAAATCGAACCCGGCAACGTTTTTCATTACTCGGCCGCCGAAAGCAAGCACTTCGCCCCGGCCCGTGACCATCTTCACCCCCAAGACAAAATCCCGCACCGCGCCGGTAAACGGCCTTCTAGGCCCAGACAACCCCGACGCCACCGCGCCACCCAAAGTGGCGGCACCAAAATGCGGCGGCTCGAAAGGCAGCATTTGCCCCTCATCGGCCAGCAGCGACTCCAGTTCCGCCAGTGGCGTGCCACAACGGGCGGTCAAAACCAGTTCCCCAGGTTCATATTCGATAATCCCCTGGTGACCTGATACCGGCAATGGTTCTCCCACAGGCTCGCGTCCGTAGAAAGACTTGCTACCACCGCTCACAATATTGAGCGTCTGGCGCCGGGTGATTGCCTCGGAGACTCGCGCCTGGATTTCCTGGGTCAAATCCGTAGCTTTAAGATTGTTTTCTTTCATTGTGGCTCACGGACATTGGCATTAAAACCTCAATAAATTTTTGACACACCAAATACTTGTTTCCAAACTTCAAACCACCTAGGTATTCCGGTTCGCCATCATGCCCCCAACGGCGAGCCGAACCGAAAGTCCAGTGGACTTTCGCAAGTCGGGAGAGCGCCCGGATAGCGATATCCGGGCGGGGCTTTCACGCAAAACAGGACAGTATCGCGTGAAAGGTTTACGGCGCCCCGCGGATAGCGGGCCGGAACGCCGAACCTTACCGGCATAGACATGCTACGTCGCGCATTCTTTCTCTTAGAAGTAAACTTAGAATCTCTCCAACTCTGGATGCAGTAACTGCCCTTTATGTACGTGCATGGCGCCAAACTCGGCACAACGGGCCAACGTTGGCACCGCTTTACCGGGGTTCAACAAACCCTTGGGATCAAAGGCTTTTTTCACCGCTTGAAATTGGTGTAACTCTCCGACACCAAACTGGATGCACATTTGATTGATCTTCTCAATCCCCACCCCATGCTCACCGGTAATCGTGCCTCCGACCTGGATACATAACTCTAGAATTTCCGCGCCTAGTTGTTCGGTGCTTTCCAGTGCGCCGGGCAAGCTGCCATCGTAGATAATCAAGGGGTGCAGATTACCATCCCCGGCATGAAAAACATTGGCCACTTTCAGTTGATATTTTTCCGACAACCTGGCAATGCCTGCCAATACTTCGGCCAAGCGGTGGCGGGGAATGGTGCCGTCCATGCAGTAATAATCGGGGGTAATTTTACCCATGGCCGGAAAAGCCGCCTTGCGGCCCGCCCAAAAACGGCGGCGTTCTTCTGCGTCCCGGGACACTCTGACTTCAAAAGCGCCGGCTTGTTCCAGTACCCCCTTGGCCATTATCACCTCATCTTCCACTTGCGCAGCCGGGCCATCTACTTCGCACAGTAAAATGGCTTCCGCTTCCAGTGGGTAGCCCACCTGCATGAAATCCTCCACCGCATGAATGGCAAAGCGGTCCATCATTTCCAATCCGGCTGGCACCAGACCCGCTCGGATGATTGCTGCTACCGCATCCGCAGCCCTGCCAATATCATCGAAAGCCGCTAACAAGACCCTGGCTGACTCCGGGACGGGGAGTAATTTGACGGTGATCTCCGTCACCACCCCCAACATGCCCTCAGAACCTGTCATCAACGCCAGCAAATCCAGACCAGGACCCTCCAGGCCAGCCCCGCCCACGACCACTTCCTCCCCTTCAATAGTCAGGAATTTGAGGCGCTGGATATTATGCACTGTTAACCCGTACTTGAGGCAATGCACGCCACCGGCATTTTCCGCCACGTTGCCGCCAATGCTGCAGGCAATTTGCGAGGATGGGTCAGGGGCGTAATACAGTCCAAATTCCGCCGCCGCCTGGCTGATTGATGCATTGGTCACGCCAGGTTCTACCCTTGCGGTTCGATTCTCAGGGTCAATTTCCAAAATCCGGTTCAGGCGCGCCAGGCTCAGCAAGACGCCATTGTCCAACGGCAGCGCCCCGCCGGAAAGACCAGTACCTGCTCCCCGGGCCACCACCGGCACACCGCGCGTGTGACACTCGATCAACACCGAACGCACTTGTGCTTCGGTTTCCGGCAATGCCACCAGCCAGGGGACTTGTTGATAGGCGTACAGCCCATCACATTCATAAGGGCGCAGTTCGCTTTCTTCCCATAACAATCCCTCCGCGGGCAGGTGAGGTTGCAGTGCGCGAATCATGGTTTCGCGGGGCACCTGATGATGGATTCGTTCCGAGGGATGAAATTGAAATGTCATGAAGCGTCACGTGCGTCGACAGGTGGGTGAATCACAAACAGGCGAAACAGAATAAAACCCGCGGCAAAGCCCCCCAGATGCCCCCACCAGGCGATATCAGAAAATGCCTCGCGGGTTGCCAGCGCTGTGGTCGCATTATAAGCCTGAATAATGACCCACAACCCCAAAAAAGCGATGGCAGGCACCGGCACAAACAGAGGAAACGGAAAAATCCAAATGATAATCCGAGCGTAAGGGTACAGGTAAAAATAGGCCGCCAAAATCCCTGCAATCGCGCCAGAAGCGCCAAGGGCCGGTGTAATGGAACCCCGGTTGATCCACAGATGGACAAAATTCGCCAGTACGCCGCAAATCAAGAAGAATATCAAGAAACGCCATGGGCCCATGCAGTCTTCCACATTATCGCCAAATATCCACAACATCCACAGATTGAAAATCAAATGCAAGCCGCTGCCATGGAGAAATAAATTGGAGACAAAAGGCAAGTAGTTATCACCAGCCAAACCAACCCATTGGGCCCATTCAGGCTGGGTATAACGGGCGGGAACCAAACCATAGAGATAGAAAATTTGATAGCGGACGTCATCCGGCAACAACCAGGTAAAAACAAATACCGTGGCATTGACGCCAATCAGCATCCATGTCATCCACGGCGTGCGGCGGCAAGGAACGGTATCCCGGAAAGGAATCATGACGGCTTGTCTGCTTCAATCCTGCGGCGGAAATCGATAAAAGTATCAATGGCCCCCAACAATGCCAACCCCATTACCCCATATTGCGGCATGAACAGCAGCAAACCGTAAACCGGAACCATCAAAAATCCTGTCAATCCTTGTTTGACCAGCATGCCATGTAATACCGCCAGGCCCTGGAACAAATAAATCATCATGGCGACCATGAGCAAATCCACCATTAATATTTTATTAACGGTGCCGGCTAGCCATATCAGCAACACCGCCCCCAAAAGCATGGACCGAGGCAGACGCAACTGGCAAAATTCTTTCTGAAAGCCGCCTGGATTGTACAAAATCGCTTGCCACCAACGGGCAAGCAACAACGCACTAACCACAGAGGCGGTATAAAGCATTGCCACCAGCCCGTTAAACAATCGCAGGGTGCCATCGTGCTTGAAGCCTTCCACGGTGGCTCCCTTCACATTGGCCACCGCCTGCTGCAACCATTGCTCCCAAAAGGCCACCACATCCCCGGTTAAACTGTGCACCACAGCCACATAGGCCAACATAAAAGCCGCTACCGCTAACAGCGCAAATCCCTGAGAATAAGTCCGGCGCAGCACTTCCGCCGCAACCATCACGGGCGGCCACAGCACGATAGCCAAGGGAAAAGGAAAACCCGGCCTGGGCGGCAGCGCCATGAAAATCCCCAAGGTAACAACAGCGGCGGCAATGAAAATAACTATCCCTTCCAGCCATCCGTTGCGAAGCGTCACCAGTGCAATTACCGCGGCGCTGAGTATCACCATCGGTACAAAATACACCCCCGTAAGCGCAAACAGACTCGCCAGAACCACCGCGCGCCAGCGTGCCCCCATGATAAAAGCCGCGAATTCGTACACTCTCTTCTCCCTTCCATCGTTACCAGGTTTCCAGGGATGATAGGCAATCGCCGCTGGAATCTCAACCGACGAACCCTTGAATCGAAACATGAAATTATGGGATCATTCAATATTTTGCAAATTATTGAACAAGGTACAATCAATGGCAGGTCGTAATCATCTTTATGTTCCCGGTCCCACCAATACCCCGGACAGCGTGCTCAGCGCCATGCACGTGCCCATGGAAGACCATCGGGCCCCGGATTTCCCCAAACTGGTCAAACCCCTACTGGAAGATCTGAAAAAAGTATTCCGCACGGAAACCGGCCAGACTTTCATTTTCCCGGCTACCGGCACCGCCGGTTGGGAAATCGCCATGAACAACACCCTGTCGCCCGGCGATAAAGTTCTCTCTTACCGTTTCGGCCAATTCAGCCATCTTTGGATTCAGTCCGCGCAAAGGATGGGGCTGGATGTGGAATATCATGAAGTCCCCTGGGGAGAAGGGGTTCCCCTCGACCATTTGGCCAATCGCCTGAAGGAAGACAGCAACCATGAAATCAAGGCCCTGCTGATTTGCCATAATGAAACCGCGACCGGCGTGACCAATGATCTGGCCGCCATCCGCAAGGCCCTGGACGAAGCCGGACACCCCGCTTTATTCATGACCGACGGTGTCAGCGCCATTGGCAGTATTCCTTTCTTTATGGACGATTGGGGCGTGGACGTCGCCCTGACCGGTTCTCAAAAAGGATTGATGCTGCCTGCTGGCAATGCTTATTTGTGTTTCAGCCAGAAAGCACTGGAAATGCGCCATAGCGCGAAACTGCCCCGCAGTTTCCTCAACCTGGAAGATCATATCCAGGCCAACAAAGACGGTTACTTCCCTTACACTCCCAATACCGCCATGCTGCACGGTCTGCGCAAAGTGCTGGACCTGCTGCTGGAAGAAGGCATGGACAATGTTTACGCCCGCCACCACCGGCTGGCGGAAGGCGTCCGCCGCGCGGTGATTGACGGCTGGGGATTGGAGCTGTGCGCCAAGGATCCCAAATGGTACTCGGACACCGTCACCGCCATTGTGGTGCCGGAAGGCTTCGATGCCCGCGATGTGATGCACGTGGCCTATCACCGCTACAACCTGTCCCTTGGCGCCGGATTGACCGAAGTTGCCGGCAAGGTGTTCCGTATCGGTCACTTGGGCGACTTGAACGAACTAATGTTGGCCAGCGCGATAGTAGGTTCTGAAATGGCCATGCGGGATGTAGGCATCGATCTCAAGCCCGGTAGCGGCATTACCGCCGCCATGGAATACTGGCGCGATACCGCCGCGCCGTTACCGGCTTGATATGACCACCCGCCCTACCGTCATTCTCACTCGCCGTTGGCCCCCTTCGGTGGAAGCCCAATTACGGCGACGCTATGAGGTTACCCTCAACGAGGATGACCATCCCTTTTCCAGCCAGGATTTGCAATCCGCATTACAGCATTATGACGCTGTCTGCCCCACGGTGACCGATTCCATCACTGCCGAAGTTTTGAATACAACCCCATTGCGCTGCCGGATTCTGGCCAACTACGGCGTGGGCGTGAATCATATCGACCTGGAAACCGCCGCTGCCAAAGGCATCACCGTTACCAATACACCTGGCGTTCTGACCGACTGTACCGCCGACATTGCCATCACCCTGCTGCTGATGGCCGCCCGCCGGGCAGGCGAAGGAGAACGGGAGGTACGGGCAGGCCGGTGGCGCGGCTGGCGGCCCACCCATCTTTTGGGAACCAAAGTTACCGGCAAAACCTTGGGCATCATTGGCATGGGGCGGATTGGCCAGGCGGTGGCCAAGCGCGCCCGTCACGGTTTTGGCATGAAAATTCTCTATTTCCACCCCCGCCCTGTTGCCGATGAAACGCTTACCGGGCTGGATGCCACTGCCTGCGCCAGTATCGATGAACTGCTCCCTCAATGTGATTTCGTTTCCCTCCATTGCCCCGGTGGACAACGCAACTTTCATTTGATTGACGCCCACCGGCTGGCGTTGATGCCATCCCATGCCTTTTTAATCAATACCGCCCGGGGGGATGTGGTGGATACCGAGGCGTTGATTCAAGGACTCAAGGAGGCTGCTATTCGAGGCGCCGGCCTGGATGTTTACGAAAACGAACCACAAATCGATCCCCGCTTACTTGCATTGGACAATGTCGTCCTGTTACCTCATCTTGGCAGCGCTACCGAAGAAACCCGGGAAGCGATGGGCCTTAGGGTGTTGACTAATCTGGATGCCTTTTTCTCAGGCCAAACCCCGCCAGACATAGTAGCTTGACACGATGTGGCCTGCCCAACACCTGCCCCTGCCACCCGATCAGCTGCAATCCCTGGCTGAGAAGGTACAGCCTGCGTTTTCAGCCAAATGCCGGTCATTAAAGCTCGACACCGACCTCAGCCCTCTTTTACCCTCTGTCTATCTTCCCTTGGCAGCCTGGGTAAATCGGCAAAAATCAGACAGCCCTTTGGTCTTGGGCATCAACGGCGCTCAAGGTTCTGGAAAGTCCACCTTGGCGGCCCTGTTGCAAACCATTTTGGCCGACGGGTTTCAGCAGCGAGTGGCGGGCTTTTCCGTTGACGATATTTACAAAACCCGGGCGCAGCGGGAACAACTGGCCAAAACCGTTCATCCCCTGCTTATTACCCGGGGCGTCCCCGGCACTCACGATGTGGCGCTGGGTATCCGCACCATCGAAGCACTCAAACAAGCCCGGCCAACCGATGAAATCCCCATCCCCGCCTTCGATAAAGCCATCGACGACCGCAAACCCGTGGAAGAATGGCCGATCTGGAAGGGACCTGTGGATATCATTTTGTTTGAAGGTTGGTGCGTCGGCGCCAGACCCCAGCCAGAGGCCATGCTCGCCGACCCTGTCAACGAACTGGAGGCCAGGGAGGATCCGGACGGCACATGGCGCCGCTATGTCAATGACCAACTCAAAGGCCCTTACCAAGCCTTGTTCGCCCTGCTCGACCGCCTGATCATGCTCAAAGTACCTGACATGGCGGCGGTGTTCCGCTGGCGGCTGGAACAAGAACGAAAACTGGCTGAACTTTACCGCCACAATCCCGGCCAAAGGCTTAAATTAATGAACGAGAACCAACTCCGCCGGTTCATCCAACACTACGAAAGACTCACCCGTTGGATGTTGGAGGACTTACCCTCCCACGCCGACATCGTTTTGCATTTAAATCACGCGCATCAAATCCACCAAATCCAAGTCAATACGCCACCATGCCAACCCTGAAACAAGTTCTGTTCGCTTCAATCCAATATCCCTTGCCCCATCACGCCCTGTCGCGCTCGATGGGCAGGCTCACCCATTGCCGCATCCCCTGGGTCAAAAACCTGCTGATCAAAGGGTTTGTGTGGCTGTATGACATAAACCTGGACGAAGCCATTAGTGCCGATCCTAACGATTATGCCTGTTTTAACGACTTTTTTACCCGCGGGCTAAGACCGCAGGCACGCCCCCTTTGCAACGAACCCGATAAAATTGTGAGCCCCGCCGACGGGTTCATCAGCCAACTGGGCAACTTGACCGGTCAATGGCTGATTCAGGCCAAAGGCAAGGACTTTTCCTGCCAGGCACTATTGGGAGGAGACGCCGCCGTATCCCGCCCTTTCGAAGACGGTGAATTTGCCACCATTTACCTTTCCCCCCGCGACTATCACCGGCTCCACATGCCAGTGGATGGCACCTTGAAAACCATGATCCATATTCCAGGACGCCTGTTCAGTGTCAATCAAGCCACTACCAACGTGGTGGATGGATTGTTCGCCCGTAATGAACGGGTCGTTTGTGTGTTCGATACGCAAGCCGGACCCATGGCGCTGGTGTTGGTGGGAGCCTTGTTTGTCGCCAGCATTGAAACCGTGTGGCACGGCGTCGTCACCCCACCCTCTGGCCATGAAGTCCGGCGCTGGCATTACGAAGGGCAAAACATTCAACTCCGCCGTGGCGAAGAAATGGGCAGATTTAACATGGGCTCCACCATTATCGTGCTGTTTGGCAAAGAAGCGGTGCAATGGCTGGATTTTAAGCCGGGGCAAGCCATTCAAATGGGACAGCCTATCGGCAGTCTTATAATGAGCTGACAAGAACCGGTTCACTTCCCTTCCTGACTGTCAAATAGATTCTAAATTTTGACCCAAAACAAGATTAGGGTGAAAAAGCCTGACTGACTTATCTAATAGTTGCTAAAATCTCACAAATTGTGGTTTGTAGTAACAATTTTTTAGAGGTTTGAATGACACTTTGGAATGACTTCAAGCAATGGAAACGCCGCGCCATCATTAAGACCGGCAAACGCGTCACCCGCGCCATCGACAAATTTCTCGCCAGTCAGTCTTTGGTCGGCGACCCTCCGTCATTTGACCCCAGCCAATTCGACTGGGTAAAAACTCTGGAAAATAACTGGCAACCCATCCGCAAGGAAGCCGAGCAGTTGCTGAAAGAGCGCGAGCTTATCCCGGCTTTTCACGAAATCTCCCCGGACCAGACCCGGATTTCCAAGGGGGGTCATTGGAAAACCCACATTCTATACGGCTTCGGCCGCCGGATTGAAACCAATTGCCAGCGCTGCCCGGAAACCGCCAAGGTGCTGGAATCCATACCCGGCATGATGACCGCCTGGTTTTCCATGATTGATCCCGGCTATCACATTCCGCCCCACCGGGGACCGACTAAAAGTTTCCTAGTTTGCCATTTGGGCCTGCTTGTCCCCAAGGACAAAGACAAATGCTATCTGCGGGTGGCGGACCGCAAGCTGACCTGGGAAGAAGGCAAGTGTTTTGTGTTCGATGATACTTTCGATCATGAAGTGCGCAATGATACTGACGAACACCGGGTGGTGTTGTTGGTGCATGTGGAACGCCCCATGCGGGCACCCGGCAGAATTCTCAGCAAGTTATTCATCGCTCTGATTAAAGCGTCGCCGTATGTGAAAGACGGCGTTAAAAACATGAAAAAATGGGAAGACCGCTACGCTGCCGCACTGCGCCGGATGGAAAATCAAGCGGTTCCTCAAGATTGACAGGATTTAATGAACGCACCAGCACTTAAAACTCCCCCCCCGCCAGCTCTGCCGTTTTTTCCCGACTTTTTCATTGTCGGCGCGCCCCGCTGCGGCACTACCGCCATGAGCCACTATCTCGCTCACCATCCGGAGATCTGCTTTTCCCGCCCCAAGGAACCCCATTACTTCAGTTTATTGCAAAAAATTCTGCCTGGCCTGGATTTGGAAAAGCATTATCTTGGTCATTGTTTCAACCATTATGACCCAGCCCAACACCAAGTGCTGGGAGAAGGCTCCGTTTCTTATTTATACGACACTCAAGCCATTGAACACATTCTCCACCTCAATCCCAGCGCCAAATTCATCATCATGGTGCGCAACCCGGTGGACATGGTGTATTCCTACCACGCCCGCCTGGTGGCGCTGCTGGATGAAACGGAGGAAGACTTCGGCAAGGCGTGGCGGCTTCGTCATCAGCGCGCCCAGGGCAAATCCATCCCCAAAACCTGCCGCGATCCTTTTTTGCTTCAGTATGAGGAAGTGGGAAAAACAGGAAAGTATCTACAGCAACTTTTCCATATCGCCGGCCGGGATCGGTGCCTGGTCATTGTTTTTGATGACTTTGTCTCCAACCCAAGAGAAAGCTATTTGAAAATACTGGATTTTATCCAGATCAAGGACGATGGTCGCACTGAGTTTTACCCAGTGGAAAGCAACAAATACGCCCGCTCCAAGCTCCTGCAAAGAATACTGAAACGGCCTCCTGTCCGAGTAGCGAGCTTTGTCGCCAACTTGGAATATCAAAAAAAGCGGAAAAAACTCAAAAAAAAAATCCCCTATCAAGCGCCTGCGCAAATGGCTGTTGAAAAAAAACACCGTCATTAAAAAACGTCCACCCCTGGATAATGGTCTGCGGGAAGAATTGAAGGAAACCTTTCACGAAGATGTGATGCTGCTCTCCCGGCTGCTGAACAGGGACTTGAGTCACTGGTCGTAATCCACATTTAAAGCCCTTTTATTCAGGATCGTTCTATTCTTTAGTTTTTGCGCAATCCATCGCTCGATGATTTTGGCGGTACATCCTTGAATCACAGTAATCTCTGGGTTAATCATAGGAAGACGCTGAATAATTCAACAATCCCTTAGTTTGCAGTCGGCACAGCTTAGGAGGACAATAACGCAACACATTTTTTGTTGTTGCTCTACCATGTCAAGCCTCCAGATTTCTCAACCGACTGACCAGCGACTGGCATCAGAGGTATTAAACCTAATTCGATCGGTTGCCGCCGAGCTCAAGCTGCCTGAAAGCCGGTTACAATCATTGAATTTGGATACCTCCTTTGACCGGGAACTTGGGCTGGATAGTCTGAGCCGGATGGAAATTTTGGCCCGGATTGAAAAACATTTCCAAATCAGCCTGCCGGAAAAGCTGCTGGTGGAAGCAGAAAGCCCAAGGGATTTGATGTTGGCCATCCTTGCCGCCCAAGGGCAGAGAATCTCTCCTCAACCAGCCCCGGTCGTTCCTTCAGAAACTGGCACTGCCCTTCCCACCCCTGCCCATGCCCTAAGCCTTCTGGAGGTACTATCCTGGCACTGCAAGCATCACCCCCACCGGACTCATATTCAGTTTTACAGTGATGAGGGAGAAGGTAAAACAATTACCTATCAGCGATTATGGGAGCGCGCCAAAAATATCGCCAAGGCCTTGCAGTATTTTGACATTCAGGCGAACGATACAGTGGCCCTCATGCTACCCACTGGCGAGGATTATTTCTTTTCCTTTTTCGGTATATTACTGGCCGGAGCGATTCCAGTACCTATTTACCCACCCGCCCGGCCCAGCCAGATCGAGGATCACTTACTCCGTCACAGCAAAATCCTCGATAACTGCCAGGCCAAAGCTTTGATTACCATTCCAGAGGCCCGTCATGTGGCTCGGCTGCTCAAATCCAGTGTTACCAGCCTGGAGCGAATCATGACGCCGGAACAATTGGAGGAATCCCAACACGGCTTATTACTCATCGCAAAACAACCAGACGATATTGCCTTGCTGCAATACACCTCTGGAAGTACTGGCACCCCCAAGGGAGTCATTCTGAGCCACTTTAATTTATTAAGTAACATCCAGGCAATGGGGGAAACGGTAAAGGCTAACTCCAATGATACTTTCTTTAGCTGGTTGCCCCTCTACCATGATATGGGGCTGATTGGCGCGTGGTTGGGCAGCCTTTATTTCGGCAGCAGGTTGGTGCTCATGTCGCCATTAAGTTTTCTGGCGCGCCCTAGCCGCTGGCTGTGGGGAATCCACCGTTACCGCGCCACCTTAACCGCCGCCCCCAATTTTGCCTACGAACTATACCTGAAACGAACCACCGATGCCGATCTTGAGGGCCTGGATCTAGCTTCATTGAGAGCCATGTTCAATGGCGCGGAACCTGTCAGCCCGTTAACTTTAGAACGTTTTAGCACGCGCTTCGAACAATATGGCCTCAATCGAAAAGTCCTTATGCCGGTTTATGGTTTGGCGGAAAATTCCGTTGGCCTCACCTTTCCGCCCTTGGGACGTGGTCCTTTGGTTGACAGCATTCAGCGGGAGGCTTTTTCCCGCACAGGCCGGGCCGTCCCCTGTTCTAAAGCTGACAAGGCCTTGCATTTTGTCTCCTGCGGTATTCCGCTCGTTGGTCATGAAGTGAGAATTGTAGATCACCAGGGACGGGAATTGCCCGAACGGCAAGAAGGCAGCCTCGAATTCCGCGGCCCTTCCAGCACCCGCGGCTACTACCGCAATCCGGAGGCTACCGCCAAGCTTTTCAATGGCGATTGGCTAATTTCCGGCGACAGAGCCTATATGGCCAATGGTGAGATATATCTTACTGGCCGGGAAAAAGACGTCATCATCCACGCTGGGCGCAATCTCTATCCCCAAGAAATCGAAGAAGCTGTCGGGCAAATCGAGGGGGTCCGCGCTGGCTGTGTCGCCGTCTTCGGCAGCCAGGATCCAAAAACCGGCACCGAACGGCTGGTGATTCTGGCGGAAACCCGGGAAACCGATCCTCAGAAAAAGAAAGCCCTGGAGACAAAAATTAATGAAGTGGTCCTGGCGGTGACAGGTTCTGCCCCTGATAAAGTCATTCTGGCTTTTCCAGGCACGGTACTCAAAACCTCCAGTGGAAAAATTCGCCGCAGTGCTTGCCGGGAACTCTATGAAAAAGGGTTGATTGGCAAACCATTGCCGGTTTGGAAACAGTTCCTCCATCTTGTCCTCGTGGCGGCCCGTACCCAACTAAGGCGATGGTATCTCAGCATTTCAAGTCTGAGTTTCGCGGCATGGGCCTGGCTCATGACCGCCGTGATTGGCGCCGGAGGGTGGCTCGCAGCCCTGGTCATACCTGATGAAGAAAGACGTTGGCGCGCTGTCGCTGGCGCAGCAAGGCTTCTGGCCAGAAGCACAGGCATTCCTTTACGGGTAGAAGGGTTGGATCATTTACCTGAGCCCGGTCAAGCCTGCATTTTTGTCAGTAATCACGCGAGTTATCTAGACGGCGCTGCAGTGATGGCAATCCTACCGCGCCGCTTCAGCTTTGTCGCCAAAAGGGAATTAGCCGACCATATTATTACCGGAATTTTCTTGCGCCGAATTGGGTGTGAATTTGTCGAACGTTTTGCCAGCGACCGCAGCGTTAAGGATGCGCAGCGCTTAACCGAGGCAGCCCTCAATGGTCGTTCCCTGTGGTTTTTCCCCGAAGGCACCTTCACACGTCAACCAGGTTTATTATCCTTTCACTTGGGTGCATTTTTAACCGCCGCTGAAACGGGATTGCCCGTGGTGCCGGTCTCGATTCGCGGCACCCGCTCCATCTTGCGGGCAGAGTCTTGGTTTCCCCGCCGCGGTATAATCCAAATTAGCATCAGCCCAGCAATCGACCCTAAGCAAATTCAGCGGCAACTGGCATCGCCTTCCACTTGGTCTGTGGCGGTACAACTACGAGATCAAGCCCGCCACGCCATTCTCAGGAAACTGGGAGAACCCGATCTCAGTCACGAGAAATCCCCTTTATTGAGAGGCTAAGACAAATATGATAGTTTTCTTACACCACTTTCGCTCTTAAGGAGGAGAAACCATGTTTCCCATTCGCGACGAGAACCCGGTTCTGCGTACCCCGATTGCCACCATTTTCATTATTATTTTAAATGTGCTGGTCTGGGCAGGACTGCAAGGGTTTGGCCAGCCTATGACCTTACTGCAATCTCTATGCGATTGGGCCTTAATTCCCGGAGAACTGTTTGGGAAAATCCCGGAAGGCGAGGCTATTCCATTGGGCCCTAACGTGGAATGCGTATTGGAAAACCGCAGTCCTTGGCTGACTATTTTCACCTCCATGTTCATGCACGGCAGCTGGTTTCACCTGATTGCCAACATGTGGTTCCTGTGGATATTTGGCGATAACGTGGAAGATGCCATGGGGTCAGAGCGGTTCATCGTTTTTTACTTGCTTTGCGGATTGGCGGCGGCCGCGGCGCAAATTCTAGGCGATCCGTCCAGTACTATTCCCATGGTAGGCGCATCCGGCGCCATTGGTGGTGTCATGGGTGCTTATGCCCGCTTATATCCCAATGCCCGGGTGGAAAATCTCGTATTCATGGGCTATTACGTTACCACTATCGCACTGCCTGCCTATGTCATGTTGGGTTATTGGTTCCTCATCCAAATTTTTTCTGGCATGCTAACTGATACCAGTGCCGGGGGTGTAGCATTTTGGGCGCACGCAGGGGGGTTTCTTGCAGGCATCTATTTGGCAGGACTGATGCATCGGCCTGATTATTTGGCCGAACACCTTTCCCAAACGCCAAAGCGCCAAGCTAAACATCGCTGGTAAGAGAAAATAATGACTCAATCCTTTTGGGAAACTAAATCCCTGACAGAAATGTCGCTTCAGGAATGGGAAAGTCTATGTGATCGCTGTGGCAAATGTTGCCTGCACAAAATCGAAGACGAGGACACAGGGGAAATATTTTTTACCAATGTAGTTTGCAACCTTTTTGATTTTAACAAAGGCGCGTGCACTCAATATCGCCTTAGACGTCAGTTAGTGCCGGATTGCATGGATTTAAAGGAGAAATTTCCCCCATTAGACTGGCTCCCTTTTACCTGTGCTTACCGGCTCGTTGCTGAAGGAAAACCCCTGCCGGACTGGCACCCTTTGGTTTGCCAAAACCCTAAGCAGATTCAGGAAGCTGGCGTATCGATCCGTAGTTACGCAGTATATGAAAAGGATGTGGATGCAATAGAAGACCACGTATTAGAGGACTTTAAATAGTCGTAACTGCTTGGGTAGTCTGTGGCGGAAAAGGGTTTTTGACAGAGATGCAAAGCCGAGTATAAAGGGACGTATTCACGACGTTTTCTAAAACAGATAGGTGCGAGTAGTTACTCTAGATTTTCACCATTCTAAAATTTTCCATTGATGCACTCGGATGCCTTCTTCCAGATCACTGCGGCGCACATCCATGTTCCCGTCTCCATCGGTGTCAATCAAATAATATGGCGGTCCTATGGCAGGAATGATTTTGATCATATAAAGCCTACCATCAATACGATATTCTTCAATCACGCTTTTGCCTTTTTTGCGGATTGTCACTTCTGGCTGCAATTCCTCATCTTCAACTTCTGGTTCAGGTAAGGGTTCAAGCTGGGGCGGTTTATCCTCGACAGCCATCAGCGTTGCTGTCCAAAACAACAATAAAAAAACTAATGAGACACCCATGACAGAGCTAGCCTCCAAATTAATCAATACTTCTCGTCATTATAGCGCCGTAGATATGAAAAAGCGTTTTTTCATCTACGGGGCTAAAAGGTATCACTACTTAGGTTTGGCAATTAATTTAGATCAACGCGTGTTTAATCACTTCGGCAAGATTGTGGGCCATGCTCTCAATCAACATGCCATCTTGGCCTTCAACCATTACCCGGATTACCGGCTCAGTGCCAGAAGGACGAAGCAGTACTCTGCCGCTGCCATTCAATTCTTTTTCCGTGCTTTCTTTTGCCTGACGTACGGCATCTATCGCCTCTATGTTTTCAGGCTTGGCACTCACTTTCACGTTGACTAATGTTTGGGGGTACTTGCGCATGCCTTGTTTCAATTCATGGAGAGATTTCCCTTGGGTCCAGAGTTCGGCAATGACTTGTAACGCAGAGACAATCCCATCCCCGGTGGTAGTGCGATCCAAGCAAATAATATGCCCGGAACTCTCGCCTCCCAGCATCCCACCATTAGCCTTGAGCATTTCCATAACATAGCGGTCGCCTACTGCCGCCCGTTTGAATTCCACACCCATTTCGGCAAATGCGCGCTCCAACCCGAGATTGGTCATTAATGTTCCTACCACCGGCCCTTTCAGTTGGCCCTTGCTCAAACGAGAAGCCGCGATGATATATAAAAGCTCATCGCCATCCACCAACTCACCTTTGTGATCCACCATGATGACTCGGTCGCCGTCGCCATCAAAAGCGATGCCCAAGTCAGCATTGAATTCCACGACCGCTTTCTGCAGTGCTTCGGGATGCGTGGAACCACATTGGCGGTTGATATTCAGCCCATCTGGTTGGACTCCCAGGCTGTCCACAGTGGCGCCCATTTCCCGGAATACGTGGGGCGCTATATGATAGGTTGCGCCGTTGGCGCAATCCAGAACGATATGGATTCCGCTTAAATCCATACGCGCGGGCACCGTACTCTTGCAAAATTCGATATACCTGCCCGCGGCATCCTCCACCCGCACCGCTCTGCCCAATTTGTCAGAGGCTACTGTGGTCATTGGGACTTCGAGCTGGGCTTCAATCGCTTCTTCAATTTCATCAGGTAATTTGGTGCCATCGGTGGAAAAGAATTTGATCCCATTGTCGGGATAAGGATTGTGGGAAGCGCTAATGACAATGCCCGCCTTGGCGCGGAAAGTACGGGTCAGGTAGGCGATCCCCGGCGTAGGCATGGGGCCGAGCATCTGGGTATTGACCCCGGCAGCGGACAATCCAGCTTCCAGCGCAGATTCAAACATATAACCAGAAATCCGGGTGTCCTTTCCAACCAACACTTGGGCAGAACCGTGGTCTTTGAAAACTTGTCCGGCTGCCCAACCGAGCTTAAGAATAAAATCAGGGGTAATGGGCGTCTCCCCTACCTTGCCGCGGATACCATCTGTGCCAAAATATTTTTTTGCCATTAACGTTCTCCCTAATTTGTAACCAAGTCAGGCGTTTTAACTTTGACTTAAGTATATGCCAAGGAGAGTGAACTATGGCTTAAATAGGCATAAAAAAACCCCGCTTCTTGTATTAGAAGCGGGGTTTTTGGAGGGGCTAAGCTTTATTCAAAATGCTGTCCTGCAGGCCCGCCCAAAGGGCTAACACCAGACGAAGGTTCGGGTTTTTCTTTCTCTTCCTCACCTTCAGCTTTGGTTGCCTTGCCCTCAGTTGGCGGTGTATCTTCCCAGTCCTTGGGTGGCGGCGGCGTCCTGCCTTCCATGATGGCATCAATCTGATTCCGGTCGATTGTCTCGTATTTAATCAAAGCTTCGGCCATCATGTGCAGTTTGTCCATGTTTTCCTTTAGAATCCTTTCGGCCCGTTCGTAGTTCCGGTCGATGATGGCGCGGATCTCTTCGTCAATCATCCGAGCGGTTTCCTCAGACATCATTTTGTGCTGAGTCACCGAACGGCCAAGGAAAACCTCGCCTTCCTCTTCGCTGTAGGCCAATGGCCCCAACCGTTCCGACAAGCCCCACTTGGTCACCATGTTACGGGCGAGATCGGTTGCCCGCTCGATATCATTGGAGGCACCCGTGGAAACAGCATCGGGGCCGAAGATCAAGGCCTCGGCCAGGCGACCGCCGAACAAACTGGAAATCTGGCTTTCCAACTTGCGCTTGGAGGCCGAATATTGATCCCGTTCCGGCAGGAACATGGTGATCCCAAGCGCCCGTCCCCGGGGCATAATGCTCACCTTGTACACTGGATCGTGTTCCGGCACCTTGAGGCCGACAATGGCATGGCCCGCCTCGTGATATGCGGTCATGCGCTTTTCTTCCTCGCTCATGACCATGGACCGGCGCTCGGCGCCCATAAGGATCTTGTCCTTGGCCTTTTCCAGATCTCCCATATCCACCAACTTTTTGTTGGCACGGGCGGCAAACAAAGACGCCTCGTTGACCAGATTAGCCAAATCCGCGCCGGAAAAGCCAGGCGTACCGCGGGCAATAACCTTGGCGTCCACATCGTCCGCCGTGGGCACTTTGCGCAGATGCACTTTGAGGATTTGCTCACGGCCAAGAATGTCGGGCAAGCCCACCGTCACCTGGCGGTCAAAACGGCCGGGACGCAGCAATGCCGGATCCAGTACGTCAGGACGGTTGGTAGCGGCGATGATAATCACGCCTTCATTGCCTTCGAAACCATCCATTTCCACCAGCAATTGGTTCAAAGTCTGTTCCCGCTCGTCGTGACCACCGCCCAAGCCGGCGCCACGGTGGCGGCCCACAGCGTCGATTTCGTCAATGAAAATAATGCACGGCGCGTGCTTCTTGGCCTGTTCAAACATATCCCGGACCCGGGAAGCACCGACACCGACAAACATTTCCACGAAATCCGAACCGGAGATGGTGAAAAACGGTACCTTGGCTTCCCCGGCAATAGCCCGGGCGATCAAGGTTTTACCGGTTCCCGGTGGGCCGACCATCAAAATCCCCCGAGGGATCTTGCCGCCCAATTTCTGGAACTTGCTCGGGTCCTTTAAGAAGTCGACGACCTCTTTGACTTCCTCAATGGCTTCCTCGCAGCCCGCCACATCCTTGAAGGTGACTTTGATTTTGTCTTCTTCCATGAGCCGGGCTTTGCTCTTCCCGAAGGACATCGCCCCTCGGCCACCGGCGCCACCTCCTTGCATCTGACGCATGAAGAAAATCCATACCCCAATCAATAGCAGCATAGGGAACCAGGAAATAAAAATCTGCATCAGTAGCGATTGGCCTTCCGGCGGTTGCGCCTTGATTTCCACGCCAGCTTCCAGCAAATCGTCAATCAAATGCGGGTCATTGGGACTGTAAGTGGTGAATTTCTGTCCACCGGCGGTAACGCCTTTGATGGTATTGCCATCAATTACCACTTGTTGGACTTGCCCTGCTTTCACCGCGGCAATAAATTGGGTGTAGGACAGACTCGACCCTGCGGTCTTGTGCGCCCCGAAATTATTGAACACGGACATCAAGACCGCGGCAATAATCACCCACAAGAGTATGTTTTTAACCATATTATTCAATGCTCTCTCTCCTCGCCGGTTCCTTTGGCTATTGAACAATACTTCCTTGGTATTGCCAGAGGTTACCTACTAAAAGTAGCCTGTTTTAAAGACCTCAACCGGCCTTGAATCCTTGCGCCAGCGCATAAACCTCCCGGCTGCGGGCCCGCGAAGCCTTCGGCTTACGAGTAGCAACCCGGGCAAAACGCTGGCGCAAGTGTTTCTGAAAATCTTCGAATCCTTCTCCGTGAAAAAGTTTCGTAAAAAAACAACCGCCATCGCTCAATAATTCTTCTGCCGCCTGCAAGGCCAGTTCCGCGAGATACATCGCCCGGGGCTGATCCACGCCGCGGTTACCGCTCATATTAGGAGCCATATCGGACAATACCACATCCACGCTACGATCCCCAACCGCCATTATCAACTGTTGCCACGTTTCCTGCTCGGTAAAATCCCCTTGAATGAACTGAACGCCAGGCAAGGGTTCAATGGGCAATACATCCACGGCGATAACATTCCCGGATGGTGACACCAGACGGGCAACATATTGAGACCATCCACCCGGCGCGGCTCCCAAATCTACCACTGTCATCCCGGGTTTTAAAATCCGATCACGATTTTGAACTTCCTCCAGTTTAAACACTGCCCGGCTGCGATACCCTTTAGCTTGTGCCTGCTGGACGTAGCTGTCATTGAAATGTTCGCTCAACCAGCGGCGACTGCTTTTGGTTTTCGCCATGGCAGTAGGATCAATTTCCTGGTATTTTAGTCAATTTTGACCGGACTTGTGAGCCTAAGTTCATGCTCGATTGAGATATACTATTATTTTAAGTCCATGTGAGTGATAAGAAATCATGTCATTAACCCCAAAGGGAAAACGCGCACTGCGCGCAAAAGCTCACAATTTAAAACCAGTCGTCATCACCGGACAAGCAGGTATTACCGAAGCGGTGTTAGCGGAAATCGACAATGCTTTGTCCTATCAAGAATTACTCAAGGTCCGGGTCAATGCTGAAGATCGGCAGGCAAGAAAGGAAATGGTGGACCTGATTTGTCGCCGGTTGGAAGCTGAATTGGTTCAAATACTCGGACATGTCGCGACACTTTACCGGGAAAACCCGGATTAATAGGCGTTTCCCGTGTAAATTCCATGTCTCTGGCAAAATTTATTCATAACGAATAGCTAAAATCTCATATTCCCGGATGCCTTTTGGGGTTCTAACTTCCACAACATCTTCTTCTTCCTTGCCAATCATCGCCCGGGCGATGGGAGAAGAAACGGAAATCAAGCCTTGTTTAATGTCGGCTTCATCGTCACCGACAATTTGATAAGTAACGGTCTCGCCGGTTCCCAGGTCTTCCAATTCCACCGTCGCCCCGAAAACCACTTTGCCATTGGCGTTGATCTGGGTAACATCGATAATCTGGGCGTTGGCCAGAATCGACTCGATCTCTTTGATCCGCCCTTCAATAAAACTTTGCTGCTCCCGGGCCGCGTGATATTCGGCATTCTCCTTCAAATCACCGTGAGCCCGGGCTTCGGAAATCGCTTCGATGACTTTGGGACGCTTGATGGTTTTCAACTCTTTTAACTCTTGCCTGAGCTTTTCCGCACCTTTGACTGTCAATGGCACTTTATTCATGGTTTCTCCTTCTCTCCCTTGCTTTCATACGGTCAGTTGTCGATGCAGATCTTGTAAGCAATAAACTTGCCCGGTATCCAGGCTATCCAATGCCAAAGTAATGGCGTAGGCGCCCGCCAGGGTCGTCGTATAACTGACTTGATGTTGCAAGGCTTCCCGGCGGATTAAAAACGAATCGGCAATTGCCTTTTTACCTTCGGTGGTATTGATAATCAACTGGACTTGATTATTTTTGATCAAATCCACGATATGGGGCCGCCCCTGCCCCACTTTGTTGACAACCTGACAGGGAATGCCCGCCTCTTGAAGCGCCTTCGCCGTGCCACTGGTGGCCACCAACTGAAAGCCCCTTTCCACCAGCTTGCGGGCGATGGGAATCAATTTGGGTTTGTCCCTGTCCTTTACGCTGATAAGCACCTGCCCCTGATGGACCAGTCTGGCGCCAGCAGCCTGCTGGGCCTTGGCATAGGCTTCCCCAAAACAGGCGCCGACACCCATCACTTCACCGGTGGATTTCATTTCCGGCCCCAATAGGGGATCCACGCCCGGGAATTTAATGAAAGGAAATACCGCTTCCTTGACCGAGTAATAGGGCGGTATCCGTTCACCAATGATCCCCTGCTCCTCGAGCGTTTTGCCCACCATGCAACGGGCGGCGATCTTGGCCAGCGGCAGTCCAACGGCCTTGGAAACGAACGGCACGGTGCGGGAAGCCCGGGGATTGACTTCGAGGATATAAATAGCCTCATCCTTGATGGCGAACTGGGTATTCATCAAGCCCACCACGCCTAGCGCCCGGCCAAGCTGGCGCACTTGTTCCTTCAGCCGCGCCTGCAGCGCGCCGCTCAATTCATAAGGCGGAATAGAGCAAGCCGAATCGCCAGAATGTATACCGGCCTGTTCGATATGCTCCATTACCCCACCAATCCAAACCGTTTCGCCATCGCTGACGGCATCCACATCCACTTCCACTGCATCGTCCAGGAAACGGTCCAGCAGCACTGGCGACTGGTTGGAAACGCTAACCGCCTCCACCATGTAGCGGCGCAGATCCTCCTCGTTGAAAACGATCTCCATGGCTCGTCCACCCAACACATAGGAAGGCCGAACCACCAGTGGGTAACCCAGTTCCCGGGCGCACAACACCGCCTCTTCCTGGGAGCGGGCGGTACGGTTATCGGGCTGTTTCAAATCCAATCTTTCCACCAGCTTTTGAAAGCGTTCCCGGTCTTCCGCCAGATCAATGGAATCGGGGGAGGTGCCAATAATTGGCGCGCCGGCCGCTTCCAGATCCCGGGCCAGTTTCAGCGGCGTCTGCCCGCCATACTGGACAATGACCCCTTGGGGTTTTTCCAGGTCGATGATTTCCAGAACGTCCTCCAAGGTCAGCGGCTCGAAATACAGGCGGTCGGAGGTATCAAAATCGGTGGAGACCGTTTCCGGATTGCAATTGACCATGATGGTTTCATAGCCGTCTTCCTTGAGGGCAAAGGCGGCATGAACGCAGCAGTAATCGAATTCAATGCCCTGACCAATCCGGTTCGGCCCGCCGCCCAGCACCATGATTTTGGGCAGGCCGGTTGGGTCCGCTTCGCATTCTTCTTCATAAGTGGAATACATATAGGCGGTGCTGGAAGCAAATTCCGCCGCGCACGAATCGATTCTTTTGTATACGGGCCTAATACCGTGGCGATGACGGGTAGCGCGCACTTCCGCCTCGGTGCTGTCGAGCAGCTTCGCCAGGCGTGAATCGGAAAAACCCATTCTTTTAAGATTTCTGAGTTCTTCCTGGTTCAAGGTGGCCAGCGTCTTTGTCGCCAATTCCCGCTCGGCAGCGACGATTTCCTCGATTTGCGCCAGAAACCAAGGATCAATACGTGTATGCGTGTGGATTTCTTCCAAGGTCATTCCCAGTCGGAAACCATCGGCCACACACCAAAGGCGGTCAGGACCAGGGCTGCGCATTTCCCGCACCAACCTGTCGTTGCTATCCTCGGCTTCGGGATCAACGATTTCCGTGAACCCATCAACTCCAATTTCCAACCCCCGCAGCGCTTTTTGCAAGGATTCCTGGAAAGTCCGGCCCACGGCCATTACCTCGCCCACTGATTTCATTTGGGTGGTCAGACGGTCATCGGCCTGGGGAAATTTTTCAAAGGTGAAACGGGGAATCTTGGTGACCACATAATCAATGGAAGGCTCGAAAGAGGCAGGAATCAACCCGCCGGTAATTTCGTTGCGCAATTCATCCAGGGTGTAACCCACCGCCAGTTTGGCCGCCACCTTGGCAATGGGGAATCCCGTGGCCTTTGAGGCCAGCGCCGAGGAACGGCTTACCCTGGGGTTCATCTCGATGACAATCAAGCGGCCATCTTCCGGATTGACGGCGAACTGGACGTTGGAACCCCCGGTATCGACGCCGATCTCCCTGAGCACCGCAATGGAAGCATCGCGCATGATTTGATATTCCTTATCGGTCAGGGTTTGGGCCGGCGCCACGGTAATGGAATCGCCGGTGTGGATGCCCATGGGGTCGAGATTTTCGATGGAACAGACAATGATGCAGTTATCCTTGCGGTCACGCACCACTTCCATCTCGAACTCCTTCCAGCCAAGAATGGATTCTTCAATCAATAATTCACTGACCGGCGACAGTTCAAGGCCCCGTTCGCAAATCTCTATGAATTCCTCACGGTTATAGGCAATGCCGCCACCGCTGCCACCCAGGGTATAGGAAGGGCGAATGATGGCTGGATAGCCGATTTGTTCCAAGACGGAAAAGGCATCTTCCATATTGTGCGCCACGCCGGATTTCGGCACGCCAAGGCCGATTTTTTTCATGGCCTGGCGGAACAAGTCTCGATCCTCAGCCTTTTCAATCGCCTCCCGGGAAGCGCCAATCAACTCGACACCAAATTTGTCCAGCACCCCTTCCCGGTTCAAGTCCAGAGCGCAATTGAGCGCGGTTTGCCCACCCATGGTGGGAAGCAGGGCATCGGGGCGTTCCTTTTCGATAATTTTGGCTGCCGTCGGCCAATCCACCGGCTCGATATAGACCCGGTCGGCGGTTTCTGGATCAGTCATGATGGTGGCGGGATTGGAATTGACCAGAATGACCCGGTAACCCTCTTCGCGCAGGGCCTTGCAAGCCTGGGTGCCGGAATAGTCGAACTCGCAGGCCTGGCCAATGACGATTGGGCCGGCGCCAAGCAAGAGAATGGATTGAATATCGGTTCTTTTAGGCATAAATAATCAACGCTGGCTGGCCATGAGATCAATGAATTGGTCAAACAACTCCGCCACGTCGTGAGGGCCGGGACTGGCTTCCGGGTGACCTTGAAAACCGAAAGACGGCGCCTCCTCATGCCGGATTCCTTGGAGACTGCCGTCAAATAAAGAGCGGTGGGTCGGTTTGAGATGGGCCGGCAAACTGCCCTCATCCACGGCAAAGCCATGATTCTGGCTGGAAATCATGACTTTACCAGTAGCCAGATCCTGTACCGGATGGTTAGCGCCGTGATGACCGAACTTCATTTTGACCGTCCGGGCGCCACTGGCCAGAGCCAACAACTGATGGCCAAGACAGATGCCGAAAACCGGCACTTTTGCCGCCAATAACTCTTTGATGGCGCGAATGGCATAATCGCAAGGCTCCGGATCCCCAGGACCGTTGGACAGCATCACCCCATCGGGAGATAAGGCCATCACCTCACTGGCCGACGTCATGGCAGGAACCACGGTAACTTCACAGCCACGCTCGGCAAGCATTCTTAAAATATTCAATTTGACCCCAAAATCATATACCACGACTCGCCAGCGGGAATCCTTCGATTCAATATAGCCTTGACCCAATTGCCATGTTGTCTGCCGCCACACGTAAGAATCCTGGCAGGTGACTTCCCTGGCCAGATCCATGCCTTTGAGACCCGGAAACGCCAAGGCACGGCTGATAGCCTCTGCTTCATCCAATTCTAGACCGCTCCACAGACATCCCCGCTGGGCCCCTTTGTCCCGTAGTATTCTGGTCAGCTTGCGGGTATCAATGCCGGCGATTGCCACGACCCCATGGCGCTGCAAATATTCCGGCAGTGTCTCTGTCATGCGCCAGTTGCTGGCCAATCCGGGAACATCGCGCACAATCAGCCCCGCAGCATGAATGGCGCCCGATTCGACGTCTTCCTCATTGATCCCGGTATTGCCAATGTGTGGATAAGTCAAGGTGACCAGTTGGCGGGCATAGGAAGGATCGGTAAGAATTTCCTGATAGCCGGTCATGGCAGTATTGAATACCACTTCCCCGACGCTACACCCCTGCGCGCCCACGGCATAGCCATGGAAAATCGTCCCGTCTTCCAGCGCTAAAATGGCTTGTCTTTTCACGAATCACCTGAGGTTTCCGGCAAACAAAACGGGATGACTTAGCCGGCCATCCCGTTGCTTAAATTTCACTGATTTTAATCTATTTAGGTCAAGGCTGTCCACGTGTGGCGGGAACAGATTAGAGGCCTAGACGCTTTTGCTTAATAAGCTATGGGGATTTATTTTTTTCGTCGTCTACGCTGGTTTGAAAATGCCGCAAAAGAAAGTCCTCTTCTACCGGGGGAAAGATCGAAGCGTCGGGCTGCTTCTTCGATGGTCGCAGCCGAATAGTCTCCCTGTTCGGAGAACCAACGCACCGCGTTTCTTATGCCCTCCCCTTGGGGCAACAAGGTATCTTTTTTAAAGGACATATCATACCAATGAAAAAATTTTATACTCTGTGGTATTGAGGGAGATATCCGGGGACGCTGTGAACCCCGGATATCTCCCTCAATACCATGCTCGGCAATTTGTGCGCATGGGTACCCATATCTATGAATTCCCCACTTTGACCCAACCTTATGTAAATTAATTCACTGATACAAAAAAAGCGCGCCTGAAGGCGCGCTAGGTTTATGTGAGCAAGGCTGGTCAACCTTTGCGGAAAACAATTTTTCCGTCTTCCGCATCGGCAATAATGGTATCCTCGGGACCAAACTTCCCAGCCAGAATATCTATTGCCAAGGGTTCTTCCAGCAAGTGCTGGATTGCCCGTTTTAGAGGCCGGGCGCCGTAAACCGGGTCGTATCCTGCTTCAGCAATGATATCCAAAGCAGCCTCGGTGACTTCCAGCTTCATATCCCGTTCCGCCAATCGCTGTTGCAAGCGTGCCAGCTGCAAGCGGGCGATATTGTGTATGTGTTCGCGTCCCAGCGGATGGAATACGACAATTTCGTCAATCCGGTTAATGAATTCAGGGCGGAAGTGACGGTTCACCGATTGCATCACTTCGTTTTTAATCACATTATAGGTGGCCCCTTCCTGCGCCAACTCCTGAATCCGGTCAGACCCCAGATTGGATGTCATAATCACCACCGTATTGCGGAAGTCCACGGTACGGCCGTGACTATCGGTGAGACGGCCATCGTCGAGGATCTGCAACAGGATGTTGAAGACATCCGCGTGAGCCTTTTCCACCTCGTCAAACAAGATCACCGAGTAGGGTTTACGCCGTACTGCCTCGGTAAGATAGCCGCCTTCCTCATAACCCACGTAACCCGGCGGCGCCCCTATTAAGCGGGCAACGGCGTGCTTTTCCATAAATTCCGACATATCGATGCGCACCATGGCCCGTTCGGTATCGAACAGGAAATCAGCCAGGGTTTTGCACAGCTCGGTCTTACCCACACCGGTCGGCCCCAGGAACAGAAACGAACCCACCGGCCGGTGGGGATCGGACAATCCCGCCCGCGAACGGCGAATCGCGTTGGCCACGGCAGTGACCGCCTCCTCCTGGCCAACCACGCGCTTGTGCAGTTCCTCTTCCAGCCGCAAGAGCTTTTGCTTCTCGCTCTCGAGCATTTTGGATACTGGAATTCCTGTCCACTTGGAGACAATTTCCGCAATTTCCTCTTCGGTCACTTTATTGCGGAGCAGTTTGAATTCCTTCTGCTCGGCTTCCTGAGCGGCTTTCAGCTCTTCTTCCAGTTTCGGGATCTGGCCGTACTGGATTTCCGCCATGCGCTGGAGATCGCCGGCGCGTTTGGCGTTTTCCAATTCCAACCGGGCCTGTTCCAGCTTTTCCTTGATGGCTTGAGCGCCTTGAAGCGCGGCTTTTTCCGCCTTCCAGATTTCTTCCAGCTCGGAATATTCCCGCTCCAGTTTGGCGATTTCTTCCTCCAAGGTCGCCAAACGTTTTTGCGAAGCAGGATCGGTTTCCTTCTTGAGCGCTTCCCGTTCGATTTTGAGCTGGATCAAACGGCGTTCCAACCGGTCCATCGCTTCCGGTTTGGAGTCGATTTCCATGCGGATTTTGGCCGCCGCTTCATCAATTAAATCAATCGCCTTGTCCGGCAGCTTGCGATCGGTGATGTAGCGGTGAGACAAGGTAGCCGCGGCGATGATGGCCGGGTCGGTAATCTCCACGCCGTGGTGCAGTTCATAGCGCTCTTTCAAACCACGGAGAATGGCGATGGTATCCTCCACCGTTGGTTCTTCCACCAGTACTTTCTGGAAACGCCGCTCCAACGCCGCATCTTTTTCAATGTACTTGCGATATTCATCAAGGGTGGTGGCGCCGATGCAGCGCAGCTCGCCCCGTGCCAAGGCGGGTTTGAGCATGTTACCCGCATCGACCGCGCCTTCGGCCTTGCCGGCGCCCACCATGGTGTGGATTTCATCGATGAACAGAATAACCTTGCCTTCCGCTTTGGCGATGTCATTGAGCACCGCTTTCAAGCGCTCTTCGAATTCGCCCCGGAACTTGGCGCCGGCGATCAAAGCCGCCATATCCAAGGCCAGAATCCGCTTGTCGCGCAATCCTTCCGGCACTTCCTGATCCACGATGCGCTGGGCCAAGCCTTCAACAATCGCAGTCTTCCCGACACCGGGCTCGCCAATCAGCACCGGGTTGTTTTTGGTGCGCCGTTGGAGAATCTGAATCGTGCGGCGGATTTCTTCGTCGCGGCCGATTACAGGATCTAGCTTGCCCTGTTCGGCTTTTTCCGTCAGATCAACCGTATATTTTTCCAACGCCTGACGTTGTTCCTCGGCATATTGGTCGGTCACGGTCTCGCCCCCACGGATTTCTTCAATGGCTTTTTCGATAACGCTTCGAGTGGCCCCGGCCTGGCGTAAAACTTCCGCCAAGGCGCCTTTGTCTTCCAGCGCGGCAAGGACGAACAATTCGCTGGATATATAAGCATCGCCACGCTTTTGGGCCAGCTTGTCCATCAGATTCAAAATCTTGGCCAGGTCATTGGAAATATGCACTTCCCCGCCGGCGCCTTCCACTGTCGGCATCCGATCCAGCATCTTGCCCAATTCAGTGCGCAGTTGATTGACGTTGACGCCAGCCTTGGTCAGTAGCGGGCGTACGGTACCCCCTTCCTGATCCAGCAGCGCAATCATCACATGCACCGGCTCGATAAATTGATGATCCTTGCCCAGAGCCAGACTCTGCGCATCCTGGAGTGCTTCTTGAAATTTTGTGGTGAGTTTATCCATTCTCATTTGTGTAATTACCCTCTTGTAAAGCTGGGTGTCATGAAATTATTTGCCAACTATGAGATGGGGACGCCGATGGTTTTTTTCAACCACTTCGCCAAATCAGCGTGGCCATCCGGCCGCAAACGCCATCCCGGCGGTAGGAAAAAAAGTCATCTGGATTACTATAGGTGCAATAATAACCACCAAAGATAGCCTCTACGCCCAAGCGCTTTAAGATGATTTCCGCCAACTGGTAAATATCTGCGTGTAGCCGCTTCCCGCAAAGATGAAAAGCTGGCGCGAAATCGTCGGAACGTGCAAGAAAAGCCGCTTGGACTTCATTTCCTACTTCAAAAGCTTTAGGACCAATGGCAGGCCCCAGCCAGGCCATGGGGGAGGTTTTCCAAGGAGGGAAATGAATGGCATTGTCGATAACACCCGCCAGAATGCCTCTCCACCCTGCGTGGACAGCGGCGACGGTTTCGCCATCGGTCAACAGAATAGGCAGGCAGTCCGCAGTTAAAACAGCACAGACAATATTGGATTGGGAAGTGAAACTGGCGTCAGCTTTGGGGGTTGAAAATTCAAACTTGTCCGCCTCGATGACGCGTTCCCTATGCACCTGCTGCAGCCAGACCGGTTCCCTTGGAAGATGCAAATGCTTTCGCAACAATTGTCGGTTGCGGAAAACTGAAACCGGGTCATCCCCTACATGCGCCGCTAGATTCCAGTAAGCAAACGGTCCGTGGCTGACGCCTCCTTGGCGCAAGGTGACAAAGGCACGAACCCCTGTTGGGGCGGGCCAATCGGGCGTTAAATATGGCATTCAATGGTCGCGGCTTGCTATCGCTTTACCGATGGCCAGTAACACCAGCAAACCAACGACGATCCCTCCCATTAAAGCGAGGTGTCCGGCAAACCATTGATATATATTGTCAGCAACCTGAAATACCGATGCGATTGTCTCTTCATCCAGATGCCAGTGGCCACCGTGTGCATAAGCTCTGGAAACAGCCAGCGGCAACAATAAAGTCATCACCAGTCTTTTCATTATTCTTCGCTCCCCTGCTCCCTGCGCAATACTGCAAGTAAATTTTCAAAATCTTCCGGTATGGGACTTTCCCAGCTTACCATCTCCCCGCTGGCCGGATGGCGAAAGCTCAATCGCTTCGCGTGCAACGCCTGACGTTTAAAATGCCGCAGGGTTTTAATTAAAGGTTCACTGGCCCCGGGCGGAAGCCGAAGACGGCCGTATTCCGGATCTCCAAATAAGGGAAATCGAAGATAAGCCATGTGCACCCGAATTTGATGGGTCCGCCCTGTCTCGAGTTGTACCTTAATCAAGGTATGAAAAGGAAAACGCTCGGCAATCCGGTAATGGGTGATTGCCTCTTTCCCATCTTCCACTACCGCAAAACGTTTCCGATTCACTGGATGACGGCCAATGGGCGCTTCCACGGTTCCACCAGTAATCATTTTACCAACGACCAGCGCCAAATATTCCCGTTTGACTGTGCGGGCCTGAAGTTGATCCACCAAACCCTTATGGGCTTTAAGACTGCGCGCCACGACTAACAGACCCGAGGTATCCTTATCCAACCGATGCACAATCCCGGCCCTGGGCAGTTTGTCCAATTCCGGGGCATGATGCAACAGGGCGTTTTGTAAAGTGCCGTCGTGGTGACCTGCCGCGGGATGAACAACCAGCCCGGCGGGTTTATCGACGACTAATAAATGCTCATCCTCGTATAGGATTGTCAATGGCATTGCTTGCGCCTGACACTTGCCCACCGGATCGACCACGATTTCCAGCGCTATGCGCTCTCCTCCCTGAACCTTATCGCGGGGGCGCCATTGCCGTCCATCCACAAGCACCCGTCCCTCTTCAATCCATTGCTTGAGACGGGTGCGGGAATAGTCATTAAACAGCGTTGACAAAACCTGGTCCAAACGCTTTCCTGCTGCATTTTCAGGCACGAAAGCAAGACAGGTTGCATTTTTATCTTTCACGGAATACTCGAAGAAATTAAAACGAAAAAAGCAAAATTTGAGCCGGTTGCGCAATACCCAAAAAGGCTCCTGATTATTTTGCCTGAAGATTAGGAAAAATACTGCTCTTTGGAGGAAACAGCTTGAATCAATTCAAAGGAAGCAAATTTTTAGGACAATCGGTGTATAAGAGGCTAAAACTTAGTCAAAGCGATTTTAAGAGAGTTTCCGCCTGTTCCCGTTCCGCAAATTTTTTGTCTTCTTTGAGAAGACGCTCCAGGATTTTTTTGGCTTCGGCGGGTTGACCATTCGCAACCAAGGCTTGTGCCAAATGAAAGCGAATGGAGGGAAGATGGGGTGCCAGTATGGCCGCTTGTTTTAATAAGGCCAATCCTTTCTTTACGTTTCCGTTCTGGAAATAGATCCAGCCCACGGTATCTTGGATTTCGGGATTATCCTCTACCTTGTCTGCCAATTTATCCGCCAGATTTAGGGCTTTTTGGTGTTGGCCCGTCATTTGATACAACCAAGCAAGATTATTCATCACCAAAAGTTGATCTGGCGCAAAAGAGAGTATTTTTTCATACTCGGCAATCGCTTCTTTATCTTTGTTGTCTGCCTGGTAAGCCATGGCAAGCATCAGCCTTGCAGGAAGATCATTAGGCGATTTGTCCAGCCATTTCTTTAAAACAGAATAACCTTTTTCCTTTTCCCCTTTGCGCCGGTAGAGGAGATTAAGACGGCGTGATGCCAGTGAAGAAAAGCCTCGTTGATTGGCTTCCTCATAGGAAACCAACGCCAAAGGATATTCTCCCTTGGCAAATGCGGCTTCTCCCTTCCACAAATAGCCCACCGGATGATCTGGAAATTGCTTTTGTAATACATCGGCGGATCGCAGGGCTTCATTGTAACGTTTTTGTTTCAACAATAGCCGAATTCTATTGACCGCTGCAGGAATATAATCTTCCTTCAGCGCAAGCGCCTTGTCCCATTCTTCAAGCGCAGATTCAAAATGACCCCGCTTTTCTAACGCTAGCGCCAATAGGTGATGGGCTTCTGGATTGTCCGGGATTTTATTAACTAATTTACTAAAGGTAGAAACCGCGCTTGCCGCTTCTCCAACGCCTAATTGCGCTAACCCTAAATTTTTCAGGATCGCCGGATTGTCGGGATGATTGTTGGCGTTTTCTCTAGCGACATTCAATGCCTTAAGCGCATCACCCTCGGCCAAATAATAGCGGGTAAGCATCAAACCAGGCTGAATCGCAGTTGGGTTGGATTCCCTGGCCTTTTCAAGCCATTGCACCATTTTTTCAGGTGCTTTTTTGACCTCGGCAATTCGTGCCAGCCCAAGTAAGGCTGATAAGTGTTTGGGTTGTTGCCGCCAAATTTGCCGGTAGTATCTTTCCGCTGAATCCAAATCCCCCTGGCGTAATTTCAATTTTGCCAGATTAAGACGAGCCGTATGGTAGTCGGGAAAGCGCCGCAAGAGTTTTTGCCAATGCTGCTCTGCCTTTTCTGTCTCACCCTTCGACAGATAAGCCGCGGCCATTAAGTTTTCCGGCATTGGACTATCCGGCATTTTCTTGACCAGCTGCTGGGCTACTTTTATGGCTTCATCAAACTTTTTTTGCTTCAAGCGGGCCAAGACCAGCACCACATCCGCCTGAATCAAGTCCGGCTCCAAACTGACAGCCCGCTCCAATTGACCGGCAGCCGTCTCCAAATCCCCCGATGCAATTTCTCCGAGCGCCAACTGAGCTCGGAAAGCAGCTACATCGGGAGCAAGCTCAGCAGCCTTGGATAGTAATTCCGTGCCCTTATCAAATTCCCGGCTTTGAATATAAGCACTACCCAATAATGCCAACAACTGTGGATCATTTTCAGCGCGATCTGAAAGCCTCTCCAAAAGCGCCGCTGCCTTTTGAGGGTGCTTGAGCTTCATATGGACTGCCGCCAATAACTTTACTAGCGGCAAATGGTCCGGTAATTTTTTATATACGGTTGTTAAATGATCCTTTGCTGAAGACAGTTCATTCTGACGGTAGGCAATCACTCCCATCAGAAAATGGCTAGGAATATGATTGGGAATCGTATGTAGAACTTTGGTTAAAGTATCTTCAGCAGCTTGGAGCCTACCTTGGCGATAGTCCACCAGACCTTGCAAATAAAGCACAAGGGGAAGTTCTCCTGCGATCTCTCTGGCCTTTTGAATATCTTGTTGGGCTTCCTCCAGTTTATTTTGGGAGATCAGTACCGTAGCTCGCCCTAATAGGGCTCTAATTTCACTAGGATTGTATTGCAGGGCGTTATCAAAGGCTTGTTTGGCCCCCTTCAAATCACCGCTTATCCGTCTGGCCTCTGCCAGTAATGACCAGGCACCAGCATTCTTGGGATTCAGTTTTAAAGCCTTTTGGACAAATGCCTCGACATTAGGAAAATCTTTTTCCAACAATGCCAACCTGGCTAAGCCGAGATAGGCATCCTCCACATCAGGCGACAACTTTAATGCTTGTTGAAAATCTTGTTGCGCGCCTTCACGATCTCCCTGGATTAATCTCGCTGTCCCCCGCAGCGCAAAAACCTGTGCGCGTACGGAAGGGTCAGTTATTGCATCGGTTTCGATTTCATTCAAAAGTTTTTTGGCTTTTCCCTGGAGAAGATAAGCCCTAGCCAAAGGAACAATCCAGCGGTCCCGGTCGACCTTGAGATCACGGGCTTTCTGCAGTTCTTTCACCGCCCCTGCGCCTTCCCCCAAGCGGAGATAGGCTTGCCCAAGCAATAAGCGGGCTTCGGCATTTAAAGGTGTCTGACGAAGCAGATTTTTGAGTTGAATAACTGCTGCTTTTACTTCACCTTTATTTAAATACTGACGGGCTTCCTGAAGTAAAGATTCTTCACCAGCGATTGCTCCAGCCAAAACGCACCAACATAACAGCCCGGACATTAATGGTCGGTGCATCTAGTTCCTTTAAACTTTTAAGTTAAATTTATTGAGGAGTGAATATAATGTCGGCCGGGTTACATCCAATATCTCTGCTGCCCTGGAGATTTTCCCGCCAGCTTCGCTCAGTGCATTACAAAGCGCTTCTCGTTCAGCGGCTTCCCTGGCTTCACGCAGGGTACGCAAACGAGCGTTGTTCTCAGCTCCCTTCATTCTTAAATCAACAAGTTCGATCTTAGGTCCCTTTGACAAGGCGACGGCATTTTTGATCCGGCTCTGTAGTTCCCGCACATTACCGGGCCAGTGGTAACTTTCCAAAGCCGCCAACGCTTCTTCCGTGAAATCGAGCAAATTACGCTTCATTTCCTGGTTGTAACGGTGAAGAAACGCCCGGGCTAAAACAGCCACATCACCGCTTCGGTCTCGTAAGGGTGGCAATACGATCGTAGTTTCATTGATGCGGAAGTATAGATCCTGGCGGAATTGCCCTTCGGCAATTTGCTGCTCCAAATTTTGATGGGTAGCGCAAATCACCCGGACATCCACCTGAATCTCTTTGCGTCCCCCCACGCGCTCAATCACCCTTTCCTGAAGAAACCGGAGTAATTTTGGCTGTAATGAAAGAGGCATATCGCCAATTTCATCCAGAAATAAAGTGCCACCATCGGCTAATTCGATCTTACCCGGCGTTTGCTTGGACGCATCGGTAAACGCCCCTTTCTCGTGGCCGAAAAGCTCCGACTCCAATAGCGAATCCGGAATCGCCGCGGCATTGATGGCGATAAAGGGCCTGTCTGCTCTCGGGCTTAATTTATGAATTGCACGGGCAATGACTTCCTTGCCCGTTCCGCTCTCCCCTAATAACAAGATGGATAAATCGGTGGGTGCTAATTGCTCCACCAGCCGGCAAACCTCATGCATTTGCGGGCTGGCAGCGATAACGCCATCTAAGGGATTACTGATGTGCAAACGGCTGAGTTTTTTATTTTCATCCTCCAAAGCGTGGAGTTTAAAGGCTCTTTCCACGACAAAACCCAGCATTTCCGGTTCAACAGGCTTTTGATAGAAATCATAAGCGCCCATGCCGACTGCTTTGACTGCATTATCCAGTTGATCATTTCCGGTAATCACAATCACCTTAGTCCCAGGCTGGGCATGAAGAATGGCATTCAGGGTGGCAAACCCTTCGGAAACGCCACCCGGATCCGGGGGGAGCCCAAGATCCAGCGTCACTACCGAAGGTACATGTTTTTTCAAGGCTTCCAGCGCCGTCTCTTTATCGCTGGCGGTAACCACATGATATTTATCTGCAAAGCTCCATTTCAATTGACTTTGCAGCCCTGGATCATCCTCAACAATTAACAAGGTTTGTTTGCTCAAGCAGAAACTCCCATGGTTGTGTGATCAGATTGCGTTTCATTGATGGCTATGGGAATCGTGAAACGAAATGAAGCCCCCTCGTTCGGTTTACTAGTGACAGTTAAATCCCCACCCAAGGCGCGAATATACTCTCTGCTTTCGTAAGCACCAATCCCCATGCCGCTTAATCCTTTGGTGGTTTCGAAAGGTTTAAACAGCCTATTACGGATGAAATCCGCATCCATGCCATGGCCGTTATCCCTTATTTCAACTATAGCTTGTTGGCGCTGAATAAACAGTGAAATTTTCACCCACCCATTTTTACCGGCGGCTTCCTGGGCATTTTGAATGATATGTTCGAAGGCCGAAGCCAATCGATCACGTTGCGCCTGGACAAAAACATCACTGGAGTTAGTACAGTCGAGTTGCGGCCTAGGCAACTGCCCAGCCCTGGAAGCAGTGACTTCCTCCAACAAAGGACGCAGGGGAATAATCTCGGTTTCGTTTTCCGCGCCAATATTTTTGAGTTGGGACATCAACCGGCTCATTTTTCCCACCGCATGATCCACTGTATTCATGGCATCGCGGACAAACTCCGGATTATTCGAATGTTTGTCTGCATTGCGGACCACCAAAGAAAGTTGAGCAATCAAATTCTTGAGGTCATGGAGCACAAAAGCAGAAAGGCGGTTAAAACCCTCGAACTGACGTGCCTCAATCAATTTTCCAGCGGTATCTTCAAGCACGAGAAAACTTGCCGCTTGTTTGCCGGCGGTCTTGAGAATATCTATCACCTCCCAGTTCCAGTCTATTTCTGCTCTGGGACGGGTCAATAACACGACACCGTATACTCGATTTTCGTGCAGCAAAGGTACCAGTAGCCATGCATTTTGGGCTTGTTTTAACCATTCGGGAGGTGTTAACCCTTCATAAAGTTCTGGAATATTTTCCATTTCGGTGAAGTTAACCACCCACGCCTTGGCTTCCATAAATTTGACTAAAGGGTCGTCCCCACGTATTAAAGGCACATCTATTTCGGGATCCCCGTAACTTGCCCGGCATAAATAAGACCCAGATTCATCATAGGCCCATAACATCCCGCTGGGGCTTTCCACCAGATCCGCCAGCGCCTTGACAATTCTTTCTTCCAGTCCCATCTCGCTATTTTCCCCGGACAAGGCAGCGGTAAACCTCAACCACTCTTCCCGATAGTCATAACGATAGTTAAAGAAATGTTTGTTTAGAAATACCCGTAAATGCGCTCTAGCCTGACCCGAAAAAAATAAAACCAAAAGCAACAAAAGCGCCAAGGCAAAAAAAGCCACTTGAGCAACTTTGCCCCATTCGCCACCGAAAATTTTGACGTAATAACCGGCAGTGGCCATGATGAGGAGATAAAATGCGGCCCCCAAAACAGCGGTGGAATGAAAAACCATTTCCCGGGAGACAAAAATATCCACGGACCAATCGGGGTTACGAGCGGCTGATACCGCCAGAAATGGCATCAAAAAAGCAACCACAAAACCCCTTGCAGCCCAAAGATCAGGATTGAGGCGCTTAAACAGCATGGCATCGGAATACAGGTAAAAGTCATAGATAAACAAGCCACCCAATGCCAAACACAAGTATTTGATATACCAACGTTTATCTAATCTTGTATTACGGAATAGCTGCTCAACCAGCACTATTCCTAAAAGAGCCAAGATTAACTGCCCCGCAATTTGAATCTCCGGAACAAAATAACTTGGATTTTGGTTTTCCAGGATAGACATTCCCCAGAGGATCACCAAAAGAGTCAGGCTCAAACCGTAAATACCCAGATGAAAAACACGGCCACGTGATCCAGAAGCAGTCCTAGTGCTAGGTAACAAATAAAGAAGGAAAATCAGCCATAAAGTCGAGTGTAATATCTCAAAAGACCAAATTACCTCTGAAGGGAAATAATGCACTGCCAGTTGTATGGCGTTGATACCCGCCCATATTGCCGTTCCCATTGAGGCTGCCAACAGCAAGCCGCCTTGGGATTTTCCCCGCCAACTTGTGACAAGTAGGCCTGACAACAGTAAATAGGCCACAGAAGCCAACAAATAACTGATGGCCCCAATTTTGCTAATCATCAACGCGCCCCCTTCCGCCACAACACCACCTCGACGGTTTGCAGCATAATGAGAAAATCCAGCAAGAGGCTGTAATTTTTAACGTAATAAAGGTCATACTGAAGCTTTTCGACAGTATCCGCCTCATCTTCAGCATAAGGGTAACGGACTTGCGCCCATCCTGTAATACCGGGTTTAACCCTGTGGCGCTCAGAATAATAAGGGATAATTTCAGCAAACTTTTCCACAAATTCCGGGCGCTCGGGTCTTGGCCCTACAAAGCTCATATCGCCTTTCAACACATTCCATAATTGCGGCAATTCATCAATCCGGGTTTTACGAATAAAACGCCCCACCCGCGTAACCCGGTCATCATCAGCCTTTGCCATTCTGGCTTTTCCGTCTTTTTCTGCGTCAGGACGCATGCTTCGGAATTTTATGACTTTAAATAACTTCCAATCAGCGCCGACCCGCACTTGATGATAAAAAATAGGTTGACGAACCCCACTTTCCAGCATGATTGCCATAGCGGTTAGAAGCATGACTGGCCATGCAACTACCAAAAGGATCATACTGGCGACAATATCGAACAGCCGTTTAATAATTACACTGCTGCTCATCCGGAAACCATCGGAAAAAACCAGCCAACTTGGATACAAGCAATCGATTTTTACGATGCCCGCTTCGCGCTCAAAAAAGGATAAAAGATCCATGACATCGAAGCCGTTCATCTTGCAGTCTAGGATCTCATCCACGGGAAAACCCCGCCGCCGGTCATCTGGCGCTACCACAATTTCATCAATATCCTCCCGGCTAGCGAACTCATTGAGCGGCGCATCCATCGAAATTAACAATTCTTTCTCAATTTGGGGTGGCTCCTCGCTCATAGGGACAAATCCTATAAAAGCTAGATTGTCATAAGGAACCCGTCCCCCAAATTCTATGATTTTCTTTGCATTATTCCCTGCCCCTAAGACAAGAATACGGCGTTTAAGCCTATTGCTATCCACCAAAGTATAAAAAGCATATCTAAGGGCAATGGTGCCCAAAAAGGAGAATAGCAATGCAAAGCCAAACACCCCTCGGCCAATAAACATTTCGGGGAAGGCATAGAAAATCAGGCTCATGACCACCGTCCCCATCATGAAGCTGACAATCAGCCTAAGAAGCAACCCGGCGCCGCTCCAGCTGGAGCGCCGCTGATAAAGCCCGGCCCCGGCTGAACAAGCAATCATGGTGATAGCAAACAGTACCGAGGTGACCGATAGATCTGGATCGGCCTCCCAGCCTGTTTCCCGCAAAAAACGAATTCTGCTGCCAATATAGATGGCGGAAAAATAGAGGGTGAATTCGAATACTAACAGCCCTAAATAAGCCGTGGAAACATAGTGTCGAAAAATTCTAATGGTAGGCATGGTGCAGTTCTAAGTGTCTTTATTGGATGAAGATGTTTTTTTACGGTCACTAAAACCCCGGACAGCATTATAGATCCCTCTATAACAGCACTTTCTATACTAACAAACCCAGAAGGAGTAACCCACTGCAACGCTTTCCATTCCCACCCACTCTTGAAAGCACCTCGTTTTGGGAATTCTAATTTGGACCTAAATTCTGCAAGTATTTCGGCATTCGGCTGCCAAATCAAACCTTTATGCTGCGTTGGCCGCACCAATTTTATGCTCGAAGTAGCGCGGCTACTCCTGCGCGAAAATTGGTTTGCCACCTTGCCTAAAGCCTTGCTTGACACCCTCGGTGCTCGAATCACTTGCAGAATCTAGGTTAGATATTGGTCATAACCATGGGACTTTAGCCCCCACGCCAACAATGAAAGCACTTTTTGGTTCGTCTTTTGCAACCTTGCCACCAATACCTCAACTAAAAAACGGTAAAATTGGCATCCAATTTCTGGATTCGAATGAAGAAACTCGACTAATTTTTGTGCATTGATTTCGGCTATCTCGGCTTCTGAAATTGCTGTAACCGTTGCACCATGGGGACTTTGGTTAAATAACGCCAATTCACCAAAAATTTCTGTGGGACCGAGCTCTTTAAATCCTGGCCGGATTGGCCTCCCATCCAACGCCACTGAAGAAACGATCCTGACTCGCCCGCGTAAAATAACAAAAACTTTCCCACTGCACTGGCCTTCTTTTAAAATAGCGCTATTTTGTTCAAAAATTCTCCGTTGCCAGTCAAGCCCTTCGATTAAGCATCCACTAAATAACAAATCAGTCAACATTCTGGTAAATTCCTTTGCAGCTACAAGGTGTCCTTGATTAAAAATAGCAGGGAATCGACTAGGATTGTAATTATTCAGGTTTACAATACACATCATCTTTAGATTAGGAGGTTACATGCACCCGTTGGACACCACCAAAATTGGCATTGTTGGACTAGGCTATGTGGGCCTGCCATTGGCCGTGGAATTTGGTCATTATTTTGAAACCATCGGTTTCGATATCAACGGCCAAAGGATCAGCGAGCTGAAACAAGGCATTGACCGTTCCCGCGAGGTGGAGCCCGAAGAGCTACGCCGCAGTGAAAGGTTATTCTTTACGGACAGCCCCGCCAATCTTGCCGATTGCAATGTTTTTATCGTTACTGTTCCAACTCCCATTGATGAGCACAAAAGGCCGGATTTAACCCCTTTGGAAGGGGCTAGCCGAACCGTTGGGAAGGTGTTGAAAAAAGATGATATCGTTATTTATGAATCCACTGTCTACCCCGGGGCTACGGAAGAAGTGTGCATACCCATCCTGGAACAAGAATCCGGACTCAAATTCAATCAGGATTTTTTTGCCGGTTACAGCCCGGAAAGGATCAATCCAGGCGACAAACAACATCGCGTTACAACGATAGTCAAGGTAACTTCTGGTTCAACGCCTGAAGTTGCTGATTTTATCGATGCCCTTTATAACACGGTTATCACTGCCGGCACCCACAAAGCCAGTAGCATCCGGGTGGCGGAAGCAGCGAAAGTCATAGAAAACACGCAACGGGACGTAAATATTGCCCTGATTAACGAGCTCGCCATGTTATTCAATAAACTTGGCCTGGATACCCAGGAAGTCCTGGAAGCCGCCGGCAGCAAATGGAACTTTCTCCCCTTCCGGCCTGGCTTGGTGGGTGGTCACTGTATTGGGGTGGATCCTTATTATCTCACCCACAAAGCCCAGGAAATCGGCCATCATCCGGAAATTATTCTGGCGGGCCGGCGGATCAATGATCACATGGGGGAATATGTGGTGGCGCAAGTGGTCAAATTGATGAACCAGCGCCGCATTCATGTATGTCAGTCCAATGTGTTAATTTTGGGGCTGACTTTTAAGGAAAATTGCCCGGATATTCGCAATACCCGAGTCATTGATATCATTCACGAGCTAGAAACCTATAATGCCAATGTCGAGGTGCACGACCCGTGGGCCTATGCCGATGAAGCCAAGGAGGAATTGAACGTGGAATTGATTCCAGCGCTTGAAACTGGCCGCTACGATGCCATCATCCTGGCGGTGGGACACGACCAATTCAAACAAATGGGTACCAGCCAGATTCGGGCTTTGGGTAAGCCCGGAGCGGTTTTGTACGATGTCAAGGGCGTTTTGCCCGTTACCGAAGTGGATGGCCGCCTATGAAGATTCTAGTCACCGGAACCGCGGGCTTTATCGGCTCTGCCCTGGCCCACAAATTGATTGATCGCGGAGATGAAGTTATCGGCATCGACAATGTCAATGATTATTACGATGTCAACTTGAAAGAAGCCCGCTTGGCCAGGCTTAATGCCCGGGAAGGGTTCACGGAAATCCGGGCGGATCTGGAAGACCGATCGGCCATCAATCAAGCCTTTCAACAACACCACCCACAAAGGGTGGTGAACCTGGCGGCTCAAGCGGGAGTGCGTTATTCCTTGGAGAATCCTCACGCCTATATCGATGCCAACCTGGTAGGCTTTTGTAATATTCTCGAAGCTTGCCGCCACTTCGATGTGGAGCATCTGGTCTATGCCTCTTCCAGCTCGGTCTATGGCGCAAATACCGCCATGCCTTTTTCGGTTCACCACAATGTAGACCATCCTGTCAGCCTCTATGCGGCGACGAAAAAAGCCAATGAACTCATGGCCCATACCTATAGCCACCTCTACGGTTTGCCGACCACCGGCCTGCGCTTTTTTACCGTATATGGCCCCTGGGGGCGGCCGGACATGGCACTATTTATCTTCACCAAAAATATTCTGGAAGACAAACCCATTGATGTTTTTAATTTTGGCAAACACCGGCGGGATTTCACTTATATCGATGATATCGTCGAAGGTGTTATCAGAACGTTGGATCATATAGCCACCCCTGATTCAGACTGGTCCAGCGACCGGCCGGATCCCGGTACCAGCCCCGCCCCATATCGGTTGTACAACATTGGCTGCCACCGCCCCGTGGAACTGATGCGTTTTATTGAGGTCTTGGAACAAAAATTGGGTAAGGAAGCCAAAAAGAATTTCCTGCCCATGCAAAAAGGCGATGTTCCAGCAACCTATGCCGATGTCGAAGATCTCATGAAAGATACAGGCTACGCCCCCACTACCCCTATCGAAGAAGGAATCAGCCATTTTGTCGATTGGTATAAAGACTATTACGGCTATTCATGACGCAACCTATCGTGCCGGTGCTCGGCTTCGCCGCCTATAGCGGCACCGGCAAAACTACCCTATTAACACGCCTGATACCCATTTTAAAAGCGGAAGGACTGAAAATAGGCCTGATCAAACACAGCCACCATACCTTCGAAATCGACCGGCCCGGAAAAGATAGTTATGCCCTCCGTAAAGCTGGCGCCACACCGGTTATGATAGTGTCACGGAAACGGCGCGCAATTATTTATGAATATCCTGATGAAGGTGATGTGTGCCTGGAAGAACAATTCGCCTATCTAAACCAAACCGGGCTGGATCTTATTTTAGTGGAAGGTTTCAAACATGCCGCCGTCCCTAAAATCGAGCTTCATCGCCCCGCATTAGGAAAACCTTTATTATTTCCCGATGATCCCCATGTCATTGCGGTTGCTTGCGACGCGCCGCTATCTCAACCTTGTCCACTACCCCTATTGAATATCAATCAACCCGAAGCCATCGCGGCCTTTATTCGCCATCAGTTTTTAAAGCCATGACAGATCATCCTTGCGAGCAAGGGCTAACCCCTTTACCGGATGCGCTTTCGCATATTCTCGAGACTATAAAGCCACTGACCGCAAGCGAACAAGTCCCGCTCAAACACGCCTGGCACCGGGTTCTGGCCCGAGAGATCGCTGCACCCTTTGATGTACCCGGTTTCACCAATTCGGCAATGGATGGGTATGCGCTATCCTTAAAAAACCTGTCCTTATCGCAACCCTTGGAGATTGTCGGAACATCGTGGGCAGGAAAACCTTTTGACCGGGCCATATACCCTGGGCAGTGTGTTCGTATTTTCACGGGCGCTATTGTTCCCGAAGGCACCGACGCTGTGATCATGCAGGAAGAAGTCGAACCGATTGATAATACAATCCGCATTAAACGACTTCCATCCCAAGGGGAACATCTTCGCCTCAAAGGCAGCGATCTCCGCCAGGGAGAACGCGTTCTTAAACAAGGCCAATGCCTTGACGCGGCGGCGCTGGGCTTGCTGGCTTCGTTAGGCATCCAGAATGTAAGGGTATATCACAAACCCAGCATCGCTTATTTTTCTACTGGCGATGAGCTTCGCGGCCTGGATGAGCGGCTCGAACCTGGCCAAATTTACGATAGTAACCGCTATAGCCTGCATGGTCTGCTAGCGGGACTCCCCGTGGACAGTTGTGATCTTGGGAGACTGCCTGACGTTTTGGATAGCTTGACCGCCACCTTAAAACAAGCTTCCCGCGACCATGATTTGATCTTGAGCTCTGGTGGTGCTTCCGTCGGTGAGGCTGATCTGCTCAAAAACGCCTTGAAAAAGGTGGGTCAAGTCCACCTTTGGAAAATTGCCATCAAGCCAGGCAAACCCCTGCTCTTTGGCCAGATTGGCAATGCTTACTATATTGGCCTGCCCGGCAATCCAGTCTCCGTCCATGTGACTTTCAACCAAATCGTCAGGCCGGTGCTATGGAAACTGGTGGGCGCAGGTTTTTACCAGCCTTTACGCATTCAAGCCCATTGCCGCAATTCCATAAAAAAATCTCCGGGACGGCTGGAGTTTATACGGGGCTTTCTTGCCATAGAGGCCAATAGCCAACTATCGGTCACCGCCCTTTCAGGACAGGGCTCATACCAACAAGCCGCGCTGTGCCGCGCCAACTGTTACATCGTACTACCCGCCGACAGCAAAGGAACCCAGGCTGGTGAATGGGTAGAAGTTGAGCCTTTCGATAATTTTATCCTGGGACAGGAAGGATGAAGGGATTATTTGTTACCGGCACGGATACCGGCGTAGGCAAAACCCTAGTAGCCTCCAATCTGTGCCGGGTTTTAAGCGCTCAAGGGTTTGACTTAGTTGTCAGAAAACCTGTGGAAACTGGCTGTTCCATCAATAACGGGGAACTTTTCCCGCAGGATGCCTTTTCCCTCCAGCAAGCAACTCAAGGCCGAGAATCCTTGGATCTTATTTGTCCTTACCGCTTTGCAGCACCGCTTTCACCGCCTCGCGCGGCAGGCTTGGAAAGCCAACCGCTGCAACTAGAACAATTAATCAAGGCCTGTCATGTAGATCAATCCAAGTTCGTGATTGTGGAAGGCGCTGGCGGTTTCTATTCCCCCATCGCCCAGGATGGACTGAATGCGGATCTGGCCGTTAGCCTTGGCCTGCCTGTCCTGATCGTCGCGGAAAATCGATTGGGCGCCATCAACCAAGTATTACTAGTTTTGGAAGCCGTCCAACGGCGAGGATTAACGCCTCAGGGCATTGTCTTAAACCAACTTCAACCCAACCCAAACTCCCAACTGCAGAACTTGGAGGATTTAACGGACTGGACATCGCTGCCAATCCTGGAAATCCCTTTCCTCCATCAAGAAAACCAGCATAGTGCCCGCCATTTATTTGCCCCCATATTGGGATGGCGTGGTGATCAATGGGATTGACCTTTAATGCTTTTGTATAGCAAGTGAGGGATTAAAAGCCTCAGAGGCATTCTCAAATAATGGGAACGCACATACAGCAACCAACGGGCAATGCTATTGATTCTATTTTTCTTTCCTGGCAAATCTGGAAATATTGCCCGGGGCACCAATCTGTCCATTATCACAATGGCCAGTCTGCTGGGCTTGTCATCAAACTGAATATCATTAGGTATAGGTGTAGCAACAATTTGCTTGCAATAACGCAGCGCATAAAACAATGGCCGCTGCAGACCCTGTATTTTCGATCGTTCCATCAATTGAGCCCAGGCATCCCGGTCAGAACCACAAAACCGTCGAAACAGTTCATCCAAATCCACCAGATCCCGAATTCGACCATCCAGGTCGGAATCATAAAAAAGATGAACAACCGCGTGCAGAATCATGTCTTTCCAACATAACACTTTAAAGCGGCTTCCCTCAATGGGCCTGGCCGATTCAAACAGAAGATCGCTATTCGGTTTAAGCTTGGCGGTCAATGGCAACAGCGCATGGTGGACATCGACTTCCACTTTCCTCTCCCGGTGGCGCAGAGGAGGAATTTCATGCATCCACTCCCGGTAATAGCGCTGATCATATTCGCTGAGTTCTTCTGGTTCCCACCCTTGCTCTTGTAACAACCTTTCGAACTCTGAAATATCAGAAGCAGGCACCAAAATATCCAAATCCGCCGCCAAACGGCTCTCGGCAAAAGGCAGATTCAAAAGCAAATAAGCACCGCCCTTTAAGGCAACTACCTCGTAATTTGTTCCACGCAGCGCTCTTTGAAGCCGGTTCATCTCCCACCGGATCAAGCGTGACCGATACCGGGAATAAATTTGAGCGGCTAGAAAACGGGTCTTTACTTCTTCAGGCAGCTCCCCTGTCATCCCTTGTCTCTCGAGGCGGTTACCGAGGCTGGCAGTCAATCTGCTTTTATCGGTCATGCATAGCAACACATCCCACTCCAAAGCAGTGAGCTCTATACTGCTTGCAGGATCCAGTAACACTTTACGCAAAGGGGATAGCTGCAGATTATCGTTCAAGAAACCAACGATTCAAAAAGCGGCAATGCTTCTTCAAGTTTACCGTAGGTGAAATTGTAATATTGGCACCGGCGGATAAGCCTGGCCACCCGCTTGAAACCCTCAGCCCCCAATACTTCATAGTTGAAGGCATTGGTTGCCAGTTTCATCAATGCATAAGAGGGTTTCAAAGGTTTTAACACCGCGGCTGCATTATTATTAAATTTCGGAAAGATGATGTAACGGGGAGTAGCTGGCTGCTTCATTCGCGCCGCACTCATTTTTGTGGGCGCAAGATGGGCAACCGTTCCCTTGCGGGTTTTCGGAAACAATGGCCCAATGACCGCCTGGGGTGAAAATGCCCGGATAACCTCAATCGATTGATTTTTTAGAGGGATAGGTCTCGGCAAGGGATCTACCTCCCCATCGGAACGCACCAATCCAAATTCATCAGACAACAGACGCCAACCAGATAACATTAATGCTGAACACAATGTGCTTTTCCCTGATCCAGGATAAGCCGGCATGATTATAGCTATACCATTTTTTTCAATCACGGCGGAATGCAAGATTAAATATTGGTGCGCCCTGGTACCAATGCACCAGTTCCACCCCCATTCAAACAGCGGGCCGCCCATATCCAAGGGGAAAGGTTCGAAAAGCTTGCGGCCATTTTCACGAAAAACCACTTGAGGACGAATAAACCGCCTCAATGTTAAAGGCGCATTCAGGGAAATATGGAAATCAGAGATGGAAGGGAAGTCTAATACGGAGAATTCTGGATAGAGCTTATGTAAAAACGGAGGAAAATAGCTATTTTTGGTTTTAATGTTTACTTTGAATGGGCCAACCCAAAGGGTTACCCCTTGAGTTGACTTCAGCAAACTGCCTAATTCATCTTGTGATATTTCGCCAACCTTCACTCAACCGGCTCTACCAATCCCAAATCGTCAAACTCTTCCAACAAACGGCTGAGTAGCTGCTCAACTTCGGCTTTTTCAGCAACCCCAAATTCGTCACAATATTTTACAACCAAATCCTCTATGGTTTGCGGGGATGACTCAAACCAAGATAAAACTTGGCTTGCCACATGATTAAGCTGATGAGTTTCTCCAGAAACTAGATTAAAAACAATTACTTCATCAGGCCACTTTTCCCATAATAACCCCCCATGAACTCTCCACTTTTGGGAATTCATCAAAACCAAAAAGATTACGGAGTTGGGGGATGTATAGATGCCCAACAGGAAGTCGTAATTGCTACTTCGTCAAGACCAGATTTACCATACTTGACAATTTCCCCATCTGAATCTACTAACGCCAAAACATAGCACTTTCCTTCCGAAGTTACCTTGAATTTGGGTGATGTCGTCCCTGCTTGTACCATTTTTTGTCCTTGGACAGCCCTTCGTTTTCGTAGCTCCATAACCTCACGCGTTCCCATTCTCTTTTTCCGGACTTTTTGAATATTTTGTCCAATTTCTACAAACTCGACGTTATCTTCTTCCCTTAACCATTTATCAGGATTTTCAATTCCGATGGGCTCAGAGGGGTTTTTATAGACATAAAATTGCGTACCATCATCACTTTCAAGTAAACGACAATCCACCTCTTTGCGTACCCAGACTTTGTCATCGTCTTGGTTTTGAATTAACGGATCTGCTCCTTGAGCTTCAGTTTTAGCGTTTTCAATACATTGCTTGGCGCTACTTAAAGCCATAGCCGCACCACTACGCAGAGTCATCACTACGGGAATTGCCAAAGCACCTGACTTGACTAGCCGTCGTTTACTGGAAGAAAAAGATACATCATTAGATTCTGTTTTGTCTTTCTGTTCTTCTTTTTTGCCATCAAGCATATCGCTATCCTCTTGCAATACAAATTCAATTAAATTTTTAATCGCACAAACTTAAAAACTAACTAAAGTTCATGCATTTATAATGCCAAAATAAAATAAACCTTGCGGTTTCAAAAGGATAAATTTGTATTCAACTTTACCTTTATTAGCACTGTAAAAAAATCTGACATATTTGCTAAATCAATATTTTAGACCTTTTTGACTTAACAGTCGCTTAGCGTACTGAATCGGAATGGCATAACTAATCCCACTCGGCTTAGACAGAAGATTTTCCTTACTTTCTTTGATAAACACTTTATTGATAATTCCAATCACATCCCCAGACCTCTGATCATATAAAGGGCTCCCACTGTTGCCTGGATAGGCAGTAGCATCCAGCTGAAATACGCGATAGGGTTCTTGCAGTCTTCGCAGCAATTTTGGATCAAGATACCTCGCCTTGAGTGTGGGAATTGCGATGGGGGTTATACTTGACACGATACCCTCGTGGGTAACCGGATAGAGTCCCAAAATCATGCCGATGGGAAAGCCTGTAAACGCAAACCGTTGCCCTTCTCTCACCTGACGAGAATCGCCCAACTTAAGGGCTTTAAGGGGGGAGCCGGCAATTTTTAGTAAAGCAACATCATGTCTTTTATCCAAGGCGACAACCTTGGCGCCTCGAAGTTTGTCTTTTTTTCTGGATTTAAAAAATACCGCCAGCGTCTCAAACTTTGCTTTATCCAAAGCTTCAGGAAGCACGTGGGCATTGGTTAGAACATAGGTTCCATCAGCTACTGCAAAGCCTGTGCCTCTAAAGATCGCCGGGGGAGAGCGGGTACGTTGATAAGTGCCAACCGCAACAATACTGGGCTTGATCGCAACGATAGTGTCCGGCAAGGGATTTTCCTGGGAAAGGACGGCTGAAACCCAAAAGCCTAAAAATAAGACGAATGCCCGTAATCGGCCAATCAACATCCTTACCAATACATCCAAAAATCATTGCAAACTAGACAGATAATAACAGATCAGCAACCTCGGTGAACTCATAATAGACATCGGACATTACCAGTTCTACCTGAGAATCCTCCAAATGGGTGATTTCCAGGATTTCAGTTGGCATTTCCGCCAAAATATCTTCCACCGCATCGCCTTCCGACAGGACACCGGTTAAACGAACCGCCAAACTGACCAACGCAGTTTCCAAAGGAAATTCTTTTACCTTTTCCGGCTCCAAATGCAAACCAATCGCCTCTTGCAGCCACACGGGCATGTTCCACTGGCGGGCGATTTCTCTCCCCACATCGGCATAAGTAAAGCCAAGCAAATCTTTTTCCAGCAATGGCACCAATGAACGTTTACCTTGGGCAGCCAACAGAATTTCGCGGGTTTCATCGGGACACTTGTAATACAGTAACAAAGCGCCGATGCCATGTAGCAGCCCCCCCACAAACAACCGTTCCGGGTGCAGCACCCCGGCTTCTTTCGCCAGCAGACGCGCCACCACGGCACAATAGGTGCTTTGCACCCAGAATTCATCCATATCAATCAATTGAGTGGGGATATTCCTGAACTTACTCAACGCGCAGGTGGCCAGTGCGAGACTGTAAAGAGAATCGACACCTACTAACGTAACCGCCCTGGAGACAGTATCAATCTTTCCACCAAACCCATAGATAGGACTGTTAGCTAGTTTCAACAAACGCGCGGTCAAGGCGGGATCCTTGGAAATAATTTCACCAATTACGCTAGCATTGCCATTGGGATTGGCAATCGCTTCTTGCAGTTGAAACAGCACATCCGGCAAAGAAATCAGCTCACTCCCGGTTTCCAGAAGTTCTGCTGGAGAATTAAATTTACTCATAGATTCACCGCTGGTAAAAATTCAAAACGCGGGAAACATAGTGACGGGTTTCTAGATAGGGAGGAATTTGATTCCCGTATTTTTTCACCGCCGCTTCCCCGGCATTGTATGCGGCCACTGCCAATTTGATATCGCCAAACGTATCAATGAGATCCCGTAAATAGCGGCTTCCCGCCTCGATATTTTTGGCGGGATCGTGGCGGTCTTCAACGCCGTAACGCCTCGCTGTCTCTGGCATTAATTGCATCAACCCCACCGCCCCCTTCGGGGAAACTGCCTTTGGATTGTAACTAGACTCCGCCCGTATCACTGCGTGCAATAAAGCCGGGTCCAAATCATATTTTTTGGCAATCTTTTCAATCAATGGGGAATACAGCGCCCGTTTTGTCGCCAAGGATTTCCCCCGCCTGCGAGACATGGAGGAACGAATAATCAGCTTGTAGCGGGAATGCCGGGGCTTATCCGAATAATAGACCTGGCCGGAAGAATCCACATATTTGTAGACATCCGCCGCTGCCATGTTCGTCAATGCAAAAAGCCCCAATCCTATGGCAATGGGAATTCTCATCGGCGTCCTAGAGTTTGGAGTGACCACACTTTTATTGTTATCGGCCAATTGCAATTTTACTTTAGCTCGGAAATTCCCGGCCGAATTTTTCCAGCGCATGTTCTCGCTCTTTCCCGAGCCTGCAGAATATCTGCGCCTACCGCCAGCGCCACCCCCATACGCCGCCGTTCGAAAGCAATGGGTTTGCCAAATAAGCGTACTTGGCTTTCCGGTACTTTCAGAGCCTGATCGACGTTCGAAAATACAATTCCAGCGCCTTCCAATCCGCCATAGATAACAGCACTGGCGCCGGGTTGGCTCATCCTTGTATCGACTGGCAACCCCAAAAAAGCACGCACATGAAGTTCGAATTCGTTTTGCATTTGGGTGGCCATGGTCACCATACCGGTATCGTGGGGCCTAGGACTGACTTCACTAAACCATACCTGATCGCCGCGGATAAATAATTCCACCCCGAACAACCCGCGCCCACCCAAGGCTTCTGTCACCTTGGCGGCAATCCGTTGGGCTTCTTCGAGAGCCGCAGAAGACATTGGCTGTGGCTGCCAGCTTTCCACATAGTCCCCGCTTTCCTGGCGATGACCGATGGGTTGGCAAAAGTAAGTTTCAATTTCTCTTGCCTGATTCAATGCGCGCACGGTCAACAAAGTAATTTCAAAGTCGAAATCGATCTTTTCCTCGACAATCACCCGGCCCCGGTCCACCCGCCCGCCTTTTTTGGCCTTTTCCCAAGCCGCTTCCAGTTCTTCGGTTTTTTGTACCAACGACTGTCCTTTGCCCGAAGAAGACATAGTGGGTTTGATAAAACACGGAAAGCCCACTTCAAGGGCAATTTGCTTTAATTGTTCCAAAGAATCGGCAAAACCATAACGGGAGGTCGGCACGCCAAGCTGTTCCGCCGCCAGGCGCCGGATGCCTTCCCGATCCATGGTCAAGCGAACCGCGTTGGCCCGGGGTACTACCTGAGCAAGCGCCTCGTCTTCCACTGCAACCAACGTTTCTGTCCCCAGCGCTTCAATTTCCGGAACGATCCAGTGGGGCTGTTCCCGTTCGATCACCCCCCAAAGTTGCAAGGGATCGGTCATATCGATGACATGGCTGCGATGGGCGACTTGCTGTGCCGGGGCATTCTCATACCGGTCCACGGCAATCACCTCCAACCCATAGCGCTGGCAACAAATAGCAATCTCTTTCCCCAATTCTCCGCTGCCAAGCAGCATTATTTTGGTGGCGCTAGCGGTGAGGGCGGTACCGATTTGCATGAGAGTGGCTCCAGTCGTTTAATTCCAATGCCCAAATTTAGCATACGTCTAGGGGCAGAGCTTGGTTTTCGGAGACGCCGTTAATCCCTCCATGGAGACTTGGACGCAGCCATCCAGGGTGCGTACACTCCGAAAACCAAGCCCTGCCCCTAACCTCAAACCGAATACTGGTAAACCCCAATATCAATTCCTTTCCAGTATCCTTATAATTTATTCCCCTAAGGGTTCATAGTATCTTAAACCCAATTACCCTATGAAAAATCAAGCCGCTTCATAGGCTTCCCAAGCCTTGGCCAAGCGTTTTTCGGAAATGGGAAAAGCGGTTTTAATGGGCTGGGCAAATAATGACACTCTAAACTCCTCCAAACTCCAACGAAATGGATCGATTTCTGGTTCAATGCCACCCGCTTTCACCCGTTTCCAATAGGCCTGCCAAAATGGCCGGATTTTTTGAATCTTCATTTCATCCTTGGCCAGTTCGTATTGTGCCTTTTCCAACCGATATTGCAACGCTTTCAAATAACGAGGCAACTCTCGCAGCCTCGACCATGGGGTATGGCGTAGAAAACCTTGATAGACAAGCAAACTCAATTGTTCCTGGATATCCGCACCGGTAGCGCTTTGGTGCAGATGCTTCATTTCTGTAAAAGAAATTTTACACTGGTGAATCTGTGCCAAAATGGCTTTAACCTTACCGCCCATTTCCTGGGCCTTGGTCAATAACTCACCCCGGTGCCGCGCCAAACAAGCCTCAAAAGCATCCTTGGAACGAATAGTCTCGACCACATCAAGAAAAACCTCATCTATCACCAAATCCACCATATCATCCAATAAGGATTGCTGCTTTTCATCAGCATATAAAAAAGGATGCTTGGGTAGTTTGGCATAGATCAGTTCGTCGGCGCTGCCGAGGGGAAGTTGACGGCGCAAATATTTAACATCCTTAGACAAATTCAAACGTATTAAACGGCATAATCCCCGCCGGTGCGCCTTGCTTGCTTCGGCTTCGGTAGCAAACAAGCCGACGCCGCAGGCTTCCCCTTCATCCACCACCGCCGGAAAACCAAGCACCACTTGCCCATTTTTAGACATTTTATGGGTCTTGGATAAATCACCGAATTCCCAGCTTTTACAGCCACTACGGGTCAATTCGGAGGTGGCGGCCCGCTTGAAGCCTTGCTGGGCCTTCAAAGTCAGTTTGGTTTTGAGCCGCTCCAAATCCCGGCCTTGTGCCACGATGCGCCCGCGTTCATCGAGTATTTTAAAATTCATTTTCAAGTGATCAGGCAATTCCGCTTCCCTGAGCTGCGCCGGGTTCATCTCGATGCCACTGACCCGGAGCAATGCCTTTGCCACGACTCGGTAAAATTCACCTTGACCGAAAGTCAATGCTTCCGCCAATCTCTGGGCGGTATCAGGAATCGGTACCAATCGCCGGCGATAGCCCTTGGGCAGGCCCTTCAGGAGAAAAATCAGTTTCTCCTGAAGCATGCCCGGCACGAGCCAATCAAAGTCCGCCTGCTGTAATTGGGGCAACACTCCCAGGGGCACTTCCACGCTGACACCGTCTTCCTCATGGCCAGGCTCAAACCGGTACCGCAGTGGCAACTGCAAATCCCCCTTCGTCCAATGGTCTGGGAAATCCGTCGTGCGCAAATCCCCTTCGTGGCGCGCAATCAATTCCCGGGTCAGCTTTAGAGTATCGGGCTGGTGGCGGACGATTTGTCGGTACCAGCGCTCGAAATCCGCGCCGTTACAAATGTCAGCCGGGATACGCTGATCGTAAAAATCGAACAACCATCCTTCATCCACCATCAAGTCGACCCGCCGCACCTTGTGTTGCAGCAAACCAAACTCTTCCAACAATGCCTGGTTGTGGCGGAAAAATGCCAATCGGCAATCGTAATCCTGCTCCACCAAAGCAGAGCGAATGAAAATTTCCCGGGCTTTTTTGGGATCCAGTTTCTCATAGGGAACCTTGCGCCGTTCCACCAAGGTCAGGCCAAACAATGTCACCCGCTCAAAAGCCGCCACCCGCCGTGCCTTTCTTTCCCAATGCGGATCATAATAGTGGCGCTTGAGCAAGTGTCCGGCCATTTGTTCGACCCACTGGGGTTCAATCCTGGCGTTGATCCGGGCGTACACCTTACTGGTTTCCACCTGTTCCGCGGAAACCAGCCAGCGGGGGCGGGTTTTGAACAAGCCGGAACCAGGGAAAATAAAAAACTTCAAACCGCGGGCGCCTTCATACTCAAACTTATCCTTGCGAAAACCGATATGGGAAAGCAAGCCGGAAACAATTGCCCGATGGATTTCCTGATATTCCGCTGGTTGCTGATTGGGCCGCCAGCGCAGCTCCCCTTTGACGACTTCCTGCAATTGACTATGAATATCCTGCCATTCCCGCATTCTCAAATAAGAAAGAAAATGCTCCCGGCAAAACTTTCGCAGTTGGTTTTTGGACAGATGCTTTTGCCGTTCTGTATAAAGTTGCCAGAGCTTGAGGAAGCTCAGAAAGTCCGATTGTTCATCGCGCCACTGCGCATGTTTGGCATCGGCGGCCTGGGCTTGATCGGCCGGCCTTTCCCTGGGATCCTGGATACTGAGGGCCGAGACGATCACCAACATTTCCGTCAAGCAGTTTTGCTCCTTGGCCGCCACCAACATTCTTCCCAATCTAGGGTCGATGGGGAATTTAATCAGCGTACGACCAATGTCGGTCAGTTGACCCTTGTCATCCAGCGCCTGTAATTCTTGCAATAATTTAATGCCGGAACGGATTTGCCTGGCATCGGGCGGGTCGATGAAAGGAAAGCGCTCGATATCTCCCAACCGCAGCGCCTTCATTTGCAAAATCACCGCAGCCAGATTGGTGCGGCGGATTTCAGGGTCGGTGAACTGAGGCCTTCCCAATAAATCTTCTTCCGAATAGAGCCGGATGCACACCCCTGGCGCCACCCGCCCGCAGCGCCCGGCGCGCTGCTTGGCGGAAGCCTGGGAAATCGGCTCAATGGGAAGGCGCTGCAATTTACTGCGGGGGCTGAAACGGCTGATCCTGGCCAGGCCGGTATCCACCACCGCCCGGATTCCAGGGACGGTCAACGAGGTTTCCGCCACATTGGTGGATAAAATCACCCGCGGTCTGCCGCCGGTTTGAAAAATCCGCTGCTGCTCCTTGGCGCTCAGGCGGGCGTAGAGTGGGAGAATTTCATATTTTTCCGGATGATGCTTGCGCAAGGCCTCGGCGGTCTCGCGGATATCCCTTTCGCCGGTGAGAAAGACCAAAATATCGGCCAGATTTTCCCGCGCCAGCTCATCCACTCCCGCCAGAATGCCATCCACCATTTCTTTATCCGTAGCCTCGCCTTCGGCCAGGGAGCGGTAGCGGATTTCCACCGGGAAGCTGCGTCCGGAAACTTCAATAATGGGGGCCTTGCCAAAATGCTCGGAAAAACGCTGGGGGTCAATGGTGGCGGAGGTAATAATGATTTTGAGATCGGGCCTTCTGGGAAGCAACCATTTGAGATACCCCAGCAAAAAGTCGATATTGAGGCTGCGTTCATGGGCTTCGTCAATAATCAGGGTATCGTACTGGGAAAGAAAGCGGTCGTTTTGGGTTTCGGCCAGCAAAATCCCATCGGTCATGAGTTTAATCAGGGTTTCAGGCCGGGTCTTGTCGCTGAAGCGGATTTTATACCCCACCAAATTGCCCATCTCTTGTCCCAGTTCTTCGGCAATCCTCGATGCCACGCAGCGGGTGGCAATCCGCCGGGGTTGGGTATGGCCGATCAATCCGTGAACGCCGCGCCCGACTTCGAGACAGATCTTCGGCAACTGAGTGGTTTTTCCAGAACCTGTCTCCCCGCAAACGACAATCACCTGATTGTCCCGAAGCGCCTGGGCGATATCGTCTTTTTTATCCGCTACCGGCAACTCAGGGTAAGATAATGGGGGAATGCTGGCCCGCCTCGCCTCTGCTTGGGAAACCGATTGCTCCACGGCACTGATCAATGCCGCGAGCTTTTCCTCTGCCGGCTGCTTTCCAAGCCTCTGGGCTTGCTGCCGTAATTTATGGCGGTCTTGGGTCATGCAGCGGGTTATTTGCTCTAGTAAATCATTCAATACCATTTGAAAAATGCTCGATACCAGCTAAATTTGTATCTGATACGATCAAACAACCTAAAGATGCCATTGATTGTTTGATTTTAATAAACAATTTAAAAAACTATTTGCTTGCATGCCTGAAGATAAAATTTCTTTCATTCCCCGATATCACGAAACCCCGGAACAAGCCGCGGAATATCTCCGGCTAACCTTACCGTGGCTGGCAAAATTCAAGCTTCCCATGAATCCGATTAATTATGCCATAGGCTATGATTACATCGCCGGCAACAACCGGCTGCTTAGGGAAGCCATTGATAATTTGACTAAAAACCAGCAATCTTTGACCGAAGCCCATTGCATTCAATTCTATAGACAATATATTCTCGACGAGGCCGCCCGCCGTTTTGAAAAAGTGGGGGATTCATTAAGCCACCTGGTTCAACAAACGCTGCAGGAGGTTGAAAAAACCGAGGCCCAAGCCAGCCAGTCCAGCGTTAATTTGGAGGAACAAGCCCAGGCATTGTCGACACAGCCGCCGGAAAAAATCGCCGAAGTCTTGCAAAATGTCATTCAAGAAACCCGCGCCCTGGCGGAAACCGGCAGCCAACTTAAAAATAATCTGCATTACACCAACCTAGAAATCACCCAACTTCGGGCCGAGTTGGAAATGATGAAAGAGGCCGCCTTCACCGACGCTTTGACCGGCCTCCTCAACCGGCGTGCATTCGATATGAGAATTCAGCACGTGGTGGCAATGTTTCCCCACGAATTTTCCAGCGTATTTCTGTTAATTCTAGACTTGGATCACTTTAAAAAGATTAACGATAATTTCGGTCATTTGACCGGCGATAAAGTCCTGCGTTTTACCGCACATCTCATCAAAAAATATCTGCCCAAAGGCCAAGCCGCGGCCCGCTACGGAGGTGAAGAAATCGCCATCTTGCTCGCCAACGTCAACCGTGAAGAAGCCATTAACGTGGCGGAAAATATCCGCTCTGAATTGGCCAAAAGCCGGCTGCAACGCAAAGACAATGGCGAACCCATTGGCCAAGTGACCGTGTCCGTCGGTGTCGCCAGCCTAAGAGAAGGCGATTCCATCGATGATTTGATCGAGCGCGCCGACACCGCCCTTTATGAAGCCAAAAAACAAGGCCGTAACCGGGTGGTTGACAGCGAACAGTCAGCCACCGCAGCCTAAACCGGGATTAGATGGCAGTATTCGATTCTTAAGTTTAGAAGGCCATCCAAACCGCCACCACCAGCCCGCAATCATCCGCCACACAAAACGTCTAGTGGCCGCGTGTAACGCATGATAGCCCGTCCATACCCGCAACCATTGCGCTTGCACTACCGGCTCACCTGCACAGGCAAAGGTATCGAGATAGGCAATTATCGCATCTTGGGCCCAGGCAGCATGGCCGGAAGCCAAATTATCAATCGACTGATGCAGGCGGACGATAGTTGGATCGATTCCCCAGTAGGTCAATTCTTCCGCCAAGGTTTGATAAGTTTCCCCTAGTCCATTCAACTCTATCGCCAGATTCAACCCTAGTATCTCCGGCAGAAACTCTCCGGGCAATTGGCCAATGGCCAAAAGAAAAGCCGGCAAATCGAAAGCGCCCTTGATAAACCCGGGATGATTGATAAATGCCTCACTGTCGAAAGGCGGCAGTTCGATGGACAGTTCCGCCAACAGCTTCCTGTAAACATTGGCATGATTTTGCGCCACCTTCCCGGCGCCCAGTTCATCCCGGAAGATCGCCCAGAGGTGATTCCCTATGGCGGGATAACGCTGTGAAACCAAAGCCGAATACTGCAGCCAGGCGCCATCCATCAAAATAGCCGGCGCCAATTGCTCAATGCCCCAAATGTAGGCTTCCCTGGAAATTTTAGGCGCCGAAGGCGGCTGCGGCTCTGAGCGGCATTGTCGCTGGTGCCTAATTTCAATGGTTTCCTTCAACCTTTCAGGCGAATAGTCAAACTGGGTCCGGCGCGCTTTTCTTTGGGCAATTGACAGAATTTTTCGCACATAAGACCGGGCCATAGGAAGACTTCGAGCTAGGTTGTCTTGTTGGAGTAAGTCTAAATAAAGTTTAGGGACGGAACTTGATTCAACCAGCTCGGAAGCTGCTTTTCTGGTAACCACAATAGCCGTATTTGTCAGTGGAGTCGCCCCACTACCTGAGAAAATTGCGCCCGTTTGGAAAGGGCGTCTTTCGTTAATCAACCACTGTTTAATTATTTCGATTTCATGCTCACTAAAAACCCCGAACATGGGCCCTTCAAAGGTGATGGAATGCTGAAAAAACCGGCTGTCCTCAGGTTTTTCCAAATTCAGGAAAGGTGAACCCAGAAAGGCTTGCAGAAACCTTTCGCCATTCCCTTCGTTTAAGAGCAAAAACCACGATTCCAACGAACGCCCTTGCCATTCCACCCGGTGATGCATGCCTTTGGCATAACGGGCTTTTTGGCGGAATATCGACAACACTTGCTGGCGTAAGTTTTGCTTGTGTTGCCAATGGGCCTGCCATGCCTGTATCCACGTATTTGTCCGGTTGAGAAAAAAGTCTTTCCCCCGTTTTACCCGCTGGATTTCCTCGTTGGAAAGTGAGCATTGACTGAAGATTGCATCAATTGTCTGGGCAAGTGAGGCACAATCTCCGGCATCAGAGGATTTTTCTAACCAGTTGGAAAGATGAAACAACCCACCACCCAATTGGGCATAGGCTTGGGTCAAGCCAAGAATTTCCCACGGATAACGCCCGCCCGTCCGCCCCAACGCCAACAGGGTAGCGCCATCTTGCCAAATCACAGGATCCGAATGGATTTTATCCAGCCACCCATAGTGACTCGCAACCGGGCTTAGGCCATCGAAAGAATACATTGGATAACAGGCCTGAAACAGCCGCCGAACCAGGGATTGCGCTTGCAGCCACAACGCCCCCACCGGTGTATGGGCATTGGCCATGTGGACGACGGTATCCAGCCAACAGCCTTCAATGGCACCCAATGGAGCGAACCAAGACCGCCAATCTTCCCATGGTAAATCGGCCGCAAAACATTCAATCGACTCTTTTAAATCCGTCAGTGATGTATTGATATCGGGGCTGGCCTGATCTTGACATTGAAATACATCATTCAGCCATGCTTCCGCCTCCTGAAACCATATGGGCTGCCACTGTAATTGCGCCCAGCGGTAATAGGTTTCTTTTTCTGGCGGCAATAATTCAGGCATGGGGCTTTTGGAAAAGATAATCACCAATCACCAGCGCATCCAGACCCGAGGTCATAAATACCGCCACGGCATCTTCCACGCCGTGGACCATGGGTTTCCCCATTTGATTCAAGCTGGTATTGAGCAGCACCGGCACCCCTGTTTGGCGATGAAACGCACTCAACAATTGGTGAAATTTTCGATTCCATTCCCGTCGCACGCTTTGTACCCGGCCGGTGCCATCCACGTGCACCACCGCCGGCACTTGGTTTGCTTTCTCCTTGCGGAAATTTAAGGTTCTTTCCATAAAAGGTGAGACTTGATAATCCTGAAAATATTCCTCGCCATAGTCATCCAAGATGGCCGGGGCGAACGGACGAAACGCTTCGCGGAACTTTACCCTGGCATTGAGTTTGTCTTTCATTTGCCGATCCCGGGGATCGGCCAAAATGGAACGGTTCCCCAAGGCTCTGGGACCGAACTCCGCCCGCCCCTGCACCCAGGCAATCAGCTTGCCTTCCGCCAACAATGAGGCAGTTCTTTCACAAATCGTATCTGGCAAATGCTCGACAGACAGCCCGCCAAATTGAATCAATCGCTGCAGCCGCACGTCGGCGATATCACTGCCAAGATAAGGTGATAAACAGTCCCCGCCAGGCCATTCCGCACCCGGATGATCCTGACGCCATGCTAACCAGGCAGCGCCAAGAGCAGTCCCGTCATCGGCCGGCGCGGAAGGCACATGCAACCGGATAAAAGGCGTGTTTGCCATCAGTTGCCCGTTGGTCACCGAATTCAAGGCGCATCCTCCGCCCAATATCAAATTGTGACAGGGGTGCCTGTCGTATAAATTGTTTACCAATTGCGTCATCAACCGGGTAAAAAACACCTGCCCGGTCTTGGCCAGATCCGCCGCTTCCAACGCAGGTGCCTGCGGCTGGCGACGGATTTTTTTAAAGGCTTGGATATCAGCCGAGATTGCGGTCATATCCTGACGCAGCCCTAACCCCTCCACCCACAGCATTTGCTCGAACCGCCGCAGCCAGGCTTCATTCACCTTACCGTAGGAAGCCAATCCCATAACTTTGCCTTCCTCTCCCTGCCACCAATGAAAACCGCATAATTCGGTCAACCACATATAAAAGAAACCGAGGCTGGCGATATTTCGGTCCGTGTACAAAGGGGTAATGTTTCCACGGTCGTAGTGGTAGGCCGCAATAGCACCGCGCTCGCCATAGGAATCGACTATCAGACACGCCGCCTCCGAAAAAGGGCTGCTCAGACAAGCCGCCGCCGCGTGGCAGTCATGATGTTTGAAATATTTGAAATCCAGGCGGGTTCCAGGAAAACGCTCGCATACCTGGCGAACCAAATTGAGCCCTCCCATTGAGCGGCTGACGTGCTGGCAAGCCAGCATGTGGAATAGCTTGTATTTTTCCAGGAAGGTTGAATGGTCCCGATAACCCTTGGCCACCAGTCCGGGAGCAGTGAAGTACCCGAGCCAGCGGCTGACCGGTTCATACCAGGGCCGGCGTTGGCTCCAATTGAAGGCGATGATCCACTGGGCCTGTGGATCGCAATACCGTTCCAACCAGGCGGCAATCTGCGGAAAGGGATCGGGCGGGCAATTGAGGGCCCGCTTGTATTGCAACGACCGTTCAGCGGCTTCCGCAAAAATGACATTACCTTCCCCATCTACGATCGCAATGGCAGGATCGTGATAAGTGATGCACAGGCCGACATAGATTTTTTTTGTCATAGATACGCTCCGGTGTCATGGTAATTCTCTTGCTGGCGAATTAACATAGGCATGACTCGTAAAATCTATTTACGTTTAACCTAAATTTTGCAAGTGATCCGAGCACCAAGGGTATCAAACAAGGCTTTAGGCAAGGCGGCAAGGCAATTTTCGCGCAGGCGTAGCAGCGCTACTTCGAGCATAAAATTGGTGCAGTCAATGCAGCATAAAGGCTTGATTTGACAGCAGAATGCCGAAGCACTTGCAGAATTTAGGTTTATTAACTTTGTGCAGACAAGGTGCTGGGGGCTTCCTAAAGCAGACCATCCATGGCGGCCCGAGCAGTTACTCATGAATTAAAATTCACACGGAGGCATACCATGACCGAACCTGTCATTGCCAGTAAATCCCCATTCCCAGTGGAAGTAGAAGCCGGCGAAACCTATTATTGGTGCGCCTGCGGCTTGAGCAAAGACCAGCCTTTTTGCGATGGTTCCCACAAGGGCACCGGCATTACCCCCGTTGCCTGGCAAGCAAGCAAGGATGAAACCGTCTATTTCTGTGGCTGCAAACGCACAGGTTCACCACCGATGTGTGACGGCACCCACAAAACGTTGAGCTGAATGATAGGGGAACGAGACAGGAAGTTTACTTCGCTCGCGGGGTATCGATTGCGCTTATCCAGGGCGTGAGCGCCCTCGGCAAAAGCTCCTTACTCCAGCTTAGGTTCTTAATCCCTCGAGGCATGGGGCGGGAGACAAAGCCCAGAATGATTAGGAAGCCGGACTTTCCCGCCAGGCAAGATCGGGATGTTTGGCCGCGCGCACCTCATCCAGCCGTTTGAGCGGCAGTGTGTGAGGGGCTTGCTTGAGTTTCTCCGGTTCGTTTTCCGCTTCTTGTTTGATCTGAATCATGGCCTCGATAAAAACATCGAGGGTTTCTTTAGTTTCGGTTTCGGTAGGTTCGATCAACATGCACTCTGGCACCAACAACGGAAAGTAAATGGTTGGGGCATGAAAGCCATAGTCCAGAAGACGCTTGGCGAAATCGAGCGCTGTCACGCCGGTTTCTTTAGCCAGATGCTTCAAGGTGATCAAAAATTCGTGGGCCGCGCGCCGGTCCGGGTAAGCTGCTTCAAACCCGGCTTCCTTTAATTTTTGCAACATATAATTGGCATTGAGGGTGGCGTACTCGGCCACCCGCACCATCCCCTCAGCCCCCAGCAATTTGATATAGACATAAGCGCGCAACAACACCCCCACATTGCCGGCAAAGGCCGACAACCTGCCAATGGTTTGCGGCCTTTCGTCTTCGGTGATCCAATGGTACTGGCCTTGGCCATTTTTCCCCACCATCGGCACCGGCAGAAAGGGCGCCAATTTTTCGTTGGCGCCGATGGGCCCGGCGCCGGGACCGCCACCACCGTGGGGCGTGGAGAAAGTCTTGTGTAAATTCAGATGTATCACGTCGAACCCCATATCCCCAGGCCGAACCTTGCCGAGAATGGCGTTCAGGTTGGCGCCGTCGTAATAGAACAGTCCGCCGGCGCCGCGAACGATGGTCTCGATTGCTTGAATACGGCGCTCGAATACCCCCAGGGTGGAAGGGTTGGTCAGCATGATTCCAGCGGTTTGCGGTCCCACTGCCTGACGCAAGGCTTCTAAATCCAGATCGCCGTGACGGTCGGTGGGAATCTCCCGCACCGAATAACCACCCATACTGGCGGAAGCCGGATTGGTGCCGTGGGCGGCATCGGGCACTAAAATTTCCGTGCGCTGATGATCTCCCCGGGACTGATGATAAGCGCGGATCATGGCGACTCCTGCAAATTCGCCTTGAGCCCCGGCGGCAGGCGTCAAGGACATTTCCGCCATGCCTGTGATTTCCCGCAGGCTTTCCTGCAATTCATGCAAGCAGGCCAGCAAGCCTTGAATAGAATTGGCGCCCGTCGCAGGATGACCGCCGAGAAATTGGGGCTGTTTGGCCAGCACATCACAAACTTTGGGGTTGTACTTCATGGTGCACGACCCCAAAGGATAAAAGTGGGTATCGATGGAAAAATTCTGCTGGGACAAGCGGGTGTAATGACGTACTACATCCAATTCCGAGACTTCGGGCAGTTTCGGCGGCTGGCGGCGCAGCAAATGTTCGGGAATATCCGAAGGCAAGGCGGCCGGCTGGCGTGGCCATTGCGCTGAAATGCGGCGGCCGGGCCGGGAACGTTCAAAAATCAGCATGCACCCTCCTCTCAAGCATTGATAACAGCAGCCAACTGGTCGGTGTAGCGTTCGATATCATCCCGGCTGCAGGTTTCAGTGGCGCATACTAAGACGGCATTGGGTAATACCGGATAATGGCGGCTTAAAGCAATCCCTCCTAAAATACCCTGCCTAGATAGACTTTCAAGCACCACTTCTGCCGGCTTCGGTAGGATCAATACCCCTTCGTGAAAAGCAGCGCCATCAAATCCCTTCTCTACCCCACGTATTTGCGTCAGCCGGGTAATCAGCCGGTTTAGATTCTCGTGACAAACCACCGCCACCCGCGCCAATCCTTCCGGGCCAAGCAGCGCCATATACACGGCTGCCGCCGCGGTCAGCAACCCTTGATTGGTACAAATATTGGACGTGGCCTTGGAACGGCGGATATGTTGTTCGCGGGCTTGCAGCGTCAAGACATAACCGCGGCGGCCCTCGCTGTCCACCGTGGCCCCGGCGATACGGCCGGGAAGCTGGCGGACAAAGTCCTTGCGGCAAGTCATAAAGCCAAAATAGGGGCCACCCAAGGATAAGGGAATACCCAAGGGCTGGCCATCCCCACAGGCAATGTCCGCGCCGTTTGCGCCCCATTCTCCCGGTGGTTTTAACATCGCCATCGCCGTGGGATTCACCACCGCAACGGATAATGCCCGCTGCTGCGCCGCCCAGTCTGTCATTGCGTCAACGTCTTCAAGCACGCCAAAATAATTGGGCTGGGGGATGACCACCGCAGTGATATCTTCGTCACGGTAAGCTTCCAACGCTTCCAAAGAAGTTCGACCAGTCTGGCGATCGAAGGGAATCTCGATGAGTTCGATGGCTTGATTGGCGACAATGGTAGCCGCTACCTGGCGGTAAATGGGATGCACGGAGGTAGGCACGAGGACCTTTTTGGAATGGCTATGACGGTTGGCCCTTACCGCCATCAAGATCGCTTCGGCCAAGGCAGAAGCGCCGTCATACAAAGAAGCGTTGGACACCTCCATCGCCAGCAATTGGGTCATCATGCTTTGGTATTCGTAGACCAATTGCAGGGTACCCTGACTGGCCTCGGCTTGATAGGGAGTGTAAGCCGAATAATATTCCCCCCGGCCGACAATCTCCCACACCGCAGCCGGAATGTGATGATCGTAGGCCCCGCCGCCGGCAAAACAGAGCTGACGGGTATTTTGTTCCGCCCGTTCCCGCAGCAATCGCTGAACTTCCATTTCCGACATCCCCGCCGGTAAATCGAGACTTGCACAGCGCAAGCCCTTGGGAATTTCATCGAAAAGCGCAGCCAGGGAATCCAGTCCCAAGGCCGCAAGCATCGCCTGCCGGTCTTCCTCAGTGTGGGGAATGAAAGGCATGGGGCGGACTCGTCAGCTTTCTTCGCTCAACAACTTGGCATACCCTTCAGCGTCCATTAAGGTTTCCCATGCCGCCGGATCCTGGGGTTGCAAGACGAAAATAAAGGTACCGTAAGGATCTTGATTGATCAATTCCGGCGTATCGGCCAAATCTTCATTGACTTCGACAATGGTTCCCGCAACCGGGCTATAGATGTCCGCCGCGGCCTTGACTGACTCCACCACCGCGCATGCTTCTCCAGCCTTCACTTCGCGGCCAGTCTCGGGCAATTCGACATAGACCAAATCACCCAATGCCTCTTGGGCATGATCGGTAATCCCCACCGCCAGGTTGCCATCCTCACGCCTGCGAACCCATTCATGATTCTCAGTGTATTTCAGTTCCTGTGGTACGTCACTCATGGTGTTCCCCCTTGTCTGTCGCAATTTCAATCATGATTTTGCCGTGGCGAACGAACGGTGGTTGTACGATTTGCGCCAGTTTCCACCGGCCGCGGATCTCCACTAGGCATTGTTGTTCCTCACTGTTTGGCAACCGAGCCAAGGCGATGGAACGCTGTAATGTCGGCGAAAACCCGCCGCTGGTAATACTGCCTTCGCCCGCTTTCAATTTCACTTTTTGCCCCCGGCGCAGCACGCCTGGCTCCAGTAAAATCAAACCCGCCCGCTGCCATTTCACCGCCTCGGCGAGTTCCTTTTCTATGGCATGCCGACCAATAAACTGGCGCTGTGGCGGGTTTAGCGCAACAGTTTGCGCCAAACCGCATTCTAAGGGCGAAATATCTTCGTCCATTTCCTGTCCATAGAGGTTAAACCCTGCTTCCATCCTTAGTGTATCACGGGCTACCAAGCCGCAAGGCTGGACACCGCTGTCCAACAAGGCTTCCCATAATTTAGGCGCTTCTTCGTTGGGAAGCATCAATTCATAGCCATCTTCTCCGGTATAACCGGTTCTCGACACCAACCAGTTGTCCGCTTCGGCAAAAGCAAAAGGTTTTATGGATTTAAGCTTTTCCTTCAATGCACCAGGCAAGTGTAAATCCGCCTTTTTCCGCGCATTGGGACCTTGCACGGCAATCATGGCCAGCTCATCCCGGAAGTAAATGCTCACATCAAAATCCTTGGCCTGCCGGTTAATCCAAACCCAGTCTTTTTCCCGGGTAGCGGCATTGGTGACCAGCCTAAAGCAAGACGCATCCCGATAAAACACCACCACATCATCGATAATCCCGCCCTGATCGTTGAGCATACAGCTATAGAGTGCGCGGCCTGGATGTTTTAACTTTGCAATGTCATTAGCCAACAAATAGCGCAAGAATTCAGCCGTGCCATTACCGCGAATATCTATCCGGGTCATATGAGACACATCGAACACCCCAGCATCCTCGCGAACCGCGCGGTGCTCTTCAATCTCGGAGGTATAACGCAACGGCATTTGCCATCCGGCAAATTCAATCATCCTCGCGCCTAGCCGATGATGCAGAGTATATAATGGCGTTTTTCGCATAACCGGGGCTTTACAGGTGATTTCTCAAGACTTTCTGAATTTTGGGCAACCTGGGCAATTTTTGGAAAATTCCGCGCCAAACTTTGACCCGCCGCTCCTCCAAGCATCCCAGCAGATAACCGATGGCTGCAATGATTGGGAAGATAAATTATGCCCATTCTCTAATAATTGACGCAGCCTTTCTATCTCTATCGAAACATCATTGTACTCCCCTAAAACAGCTGTAATCGTTTGAACAAACCAATTGCGGCTTTATTATCTGTCTGGATTATGCCGGGAGTGTAAAAGTCTTACGTATCGCTTCAAATCCTCACTGATTTTTTGGTCAATCATCTTTACACCTAACGAATTCTCCACTCTTCCAAACTTTTTAACTTACTACTTTACTTGGGATTTATTGAAGACTAAAATAGTCTTAATTATGCTACGTCTGAGCAAACTGACCGATTACGCCATTGTGATTGCCTGCTATTGCGCCAGGCAACCAGAGGCCATGCATACCGCTGCGGAAATTTCCGGCACAGTAGGTATTGCTTTGCCCACGGTAAAAAAGATTCTCAAGACCATGACCCAACAGCATTTATTTGAATCGATTCGCGGCGCCCACGGCGGATACCGGATTGCCGCCGATCCTAAAGATATTACCGTGGCGCAAATCATCGCCGCTCTGGAGGGTCCTATTGGTTTGACCGAATGCACCCAGGCGGACAATCAATGCCAACAAGCGGATGGTTGTGATATCCGGGGCAACTGGGCGTTGATCAATCAGGCGATCAAACAAGCGTTGGAATCGATTACCCTGGCAGACATGGTCAAGCCAGCGGTGCGGGAACTGCCCATTGCTTTCTCTCAACTCAAGCACGCAGCCCGCTGAAACCCTTTTTGGAGAAACTTATGGCAGCAAGTAGCGAAAACCTGGAAAAACTGATCGGCCGGGAATACGAAGAGGGCTTCGTGACCGACGTGGAGGAAGACCGCTTGCCTCCGGGCCTGAGCGAAGACATCGTCCGCGCCCTGTCGGCCAAGAAAAACGAGCCCCAGTGGATGCTGGAATGGCGTCTTGAAGCCTACCGCCACTGGTTGAAAATGAAAGAACCCCACCACTGGCCCCACATCAAATTCGAACCTATCGACTACCAGGCCATCAGCTATTACGCCGCCCCCAAATCCCCCAAGGATGGCCCCAAGAGCCTGGACGAAGTCGATCCCAAGCTGCTGGAAACTTTCGAAAAACTGGGCATTCCCCTGCACGAGCGGGAAAGGTTGGCAGGCGTGGCCGTGGATGCGGTGTTTGACAGCGTTTCGGTGGCAACCACCTTCAAGGAAACCCTGGAAAAAGCCGGGGTCATTTTTTGCCCCATTTCCGAGGCAATCCGCGAGCACCCGGAGTTGGTACGCAAGTATCTCGGCTCGGTCGTGCCGCCGGGCGACAATTTCTTCGCCGCTCTCAACTCGGCGGTGTTTTCCGACGGCTCATTCGTTTACATTCCCAAGGGGGTGCGCTGCCCCATGGAACTGTCCACCTATTTCCGTATCAACGCCGCCAATACCGGCCAATTCGAGCGCACCTTGATTATCGCCGAGGAAAAATCCTATGTCTCTTATCTGGAAGGCTGCACCGCCCCCATGCGCGACGAAAATCAACTCCATGCCGCGGTGGTCGAGCTGATCGCCCTGGAAGACGCGCAAATCAAATATTCCACCGTTCAGAACTGGTATCCCGGCGACGAAGAAGGCCGTGGCGGCATCTACAACTTCGTCACCAAACGGGGAGAATGCCGGGGCGACCGGGCGAAAATCTCCTGGACCCAGGTGGAAACCGGTTCTGCCATCACCTGGAAGTATCCCAGCTGTATTTTGCGCGGCGATGATTCGGTGGGTGAGTTTTATTCGGTGGCGGTTACCAACCATCATCAGCAAGCCGATACCGGCACCAAAATGATCCATATCGGTAAAAACACCAAGAGCACCATTATTTCCAAGGGTATCTCCGCCGGAGTGGCGCAAAACACTTACCGGGGGCTGGTCAAGGTGCTGAAAAGCGCCAGCGGCGCACGCAACTATACCCAGTGTGATTCGCTATTGATTGGCGACCGCTGCGGCGCCCACACCTTCCCTTATATCGAAGTGAAACAGCCCAGTGCCCAGGTGGAACACGAGGCCACCACTTCGAAAATCAGCGAGGATCAATTGTTTTACTGCCAGCAACGGGGCATCTCCGCCGAAGATGCGGTCTCCATGATTGTCAACGGCTTCTGCAAGGAAGTGTTCAAGGAACTGCCCATGGAATTTGCGGTGGAAGCCCAGGCGCTGCTGGGCGTCAGTTTGGAAGGGAGTGTGGGTTGAGGAGCTATTATGTCAAAAATTCTGCAAAAAGCCTTTGAAGAAGCTTCGAAGCTGTCGGAACTAGAACAAAATGAATTAGGCCATTGGTTGATCGAGGAAATCATCACCGAGAAAAAATGGGAATCCATCCTGGCCGATTCTGAAGATGTACTTAAAACCTTAGCGGAAGAAGCGCTCACCGAATATGAACAGGGAAAAACCAAAAAACTCGATGTTGATAAATAGTGAAATCCCATATCACAGAAAAATTCCGCATTTTAATGGCCCAATTGCCAGAAAAGATTCGCAAACAGGCAAAAACGGCTTATGCCCAATTCCAAAGGGATCCTTCTCACCCGGGACTCCGTCAAACGGGTTCACTCCAAAATGCCCATCTTTTCTGTCCGCATCACAAAAGATTACCGAGCCGTCGGTATTCAGAAAGATGGCGAAATGATTTGGTTTTGGATTGGCTCCCATGGGGATTATGAAAAACTCCTTCGGCAAATAAGGCAACATTAATATGACCAAACCATTACTTAAAATCGAAAACCTCCACGCTTCCGTGGAAGGCAAGCCCATCCTCAAGGGCATCCACCTGGACCTGGATTATGGTCAGATCCACGCCATCATGGGGCCTAATGGTTCGGGCAAGAGCACCCTGGCCAATGTTCTGGCCGGCCGCAACGGGTATGAAGTCACCGAAGGCCGGGTCTGGTACAAGGGAAAAGACTTGCTGGCCATGGCGCCGGAAGAACGGGCCCGGGAAGGGGTTTTTCTGGCGTTTCAATATCCGGTGGAAATTCCAGGCGTCAGCAATATTTACTTTCTTAAAGCAGCGCTCAACGCTATTCGCAAACACCGTGGCGAACCGGAAGTGGACGCCATGGATTTTATCCAATTGGTCAAGGAAAAAATCCAGTTGATGGCAATGGAAGAGCAGTTCCTCTACCGTGCCATCAACGAAGGTTTTTCCGGCGGCGAGAAAAAGCGCAATGAAATTCTGCAAATGCTGCTGCTGGAACCGACTTTGTGCGTGCTGGACGAGATCGATTCCGGCCTCGATATCGATGCCCTGAAGATTGTCGCCAAGGGCATCAATACCTTGCGCTCTGCCGAGCGGGGTTTTCTGATGGTGACCCATTATCAACGGCTGTTGGATTATGTAACACCGGATGTGGTCCACGTGTTTGCCGACGGGCGGATTGTCAAGTCTGGCGGGCCTGAACTGGCCAAGGAACTGGAAGCCAAGGGCTACTGCTGGATCGAACAAGCGCCGGAGGCACACGCCCCATGAACCTGCCGGCAGAAGCATTGAAACCTTATCAGGAAGTGCTCGAAAAACGGCTGGCCAACGAGCCTGGCTGGTTGGTGGAACTACGCCGTCAAGCCCTGCAACGATTTGGCAGTAAAGGCTTTCCTTCACCTCGTGAAGAAGAGTGGAAATACACCAATGTATCGCCTATCGAGCGTAAACGATTTCCCCTTGCGGCGGCTTCAGGCTCTGTGGATGAAAAATGGATCAAACAGCAGCTCTTGCCAGATTGCTGGCATCTGGTTCTGGTTGACGGTTTTTTCGCTTCCGCGCTTTCCCACCCTGCCCTGGCGGGGGACGTGATTTTCTGCGACATGGGCGCCGCCCTGCTCCGCCACGAGGCACTACTGACCAAAGGGCTCAATCAGGCAGTGGATGTGGATCATGGCTTCATCGACTTCAACACCGCCCTGTTTCATGGCGGCGCATTGGTTTATCTGACAGCCGGCACCCGGCTGGAACACCCCATCCAGATTCTTCATATCCAGACCCAGGCAGCGGCCATCCCCACCCGTCATTTGATTATGCTCGATGAAGGCGCGGAGGCTACCATCATCGAATCCTATTTGGGAGAAGGCAACGGATTGACCGCTCATGTCAGCGAAGTCTTGCTGGGAAACCATGCCCGCTTGCAACACTTCAAAATCCAGGAGGAAGCCCAGCGGGCCTTTCATTTCGGCGGTTTATACATCAAACAGGCACCGAGCTCCCGATTCGAACAGACCCAATTTGCCTTGGGCAGCCTGCTGGCCCGCAGTGAAATTCATGTTCATTTAAGGGAAGAAAGCCAATGCCAACTGGATGGCCTCCATTGGGCCAACGGCCGCCGGCATCTGGATAGCCATACCCGTATCATCCATGAAAAACCCGGCGCGGTCAGCCGGGAATCCTACAAGGTTTTGGCGGAAGACCATGGCCATAGCGTGTTTCAGGGCCGGATTGTGGTTGAGCCCGGCGCGCAAAAGACGGACGCGGCCATAAGCAACAAAAATCTGTTGTTGTCGGAAAATGCCGAAGTGGACAGCAAACCGCAACTGGAAATCTACGCCGACGATGTCAAATGCGCCCACGGCGTTACTGTCGGCCAACTGGACGACAATGCCCTGTTTTATCTGCAAACCCGGGGGATTGACGCCGATTCCGCCCGCCAGCTCTTGCTTTATGGCTTTGTCAATGAATTGATTGAGGCGGTCAAAGTTGCGCCCCTGCGCCAATATCTGCATCAACAATTGGATAACCGTTTCGACGCCATCGACCTGGAAAGCACATCATGACCCAATCCGCACTGACCGAGATTCAAACACCCTATCCCCTGGAAGCCATCCGCGCCGACTTCCCGGCCCTGCATCAGCAAGTACGAGGCAAGCCGCTAGTCTATCTGGACAACGCCGCCAGCGCTCAAAAGCCCAAGCAGGTCATCGACACTCTGGCGGATTTTTACCGCCACGATTTTGCTAACGTCCACCGCGGCGTGCACACCCTGAGCGAACGCGCCACGGCGAAATACGAAGCCGCCCGCGACACGGTGCAACGTTTCATCAACGCCGCCTGCCGGGAGGAAATTGTCTTTGTCCGCGGCACCACCGAGGCCATCAATCTGGTGGCGCAAAGCTATGGCCGGACTTATCTCCAACCCGGCGATGAAATCCTCATCACCGCCATGGAGCATCATTCCAACATCGTGCCCTGGCAGATGGTCTGCCAGCAGACCGGCGCCAAGTTAAAAGTCGCCCCTATCAATGATAAGGGTGAGTTGCTTGTGGAAGCATTCCAACGGCTGCTCAACTCCCGTGTTCGCCTGGTGGCCGTCACCCACATGTCCAATGCCCTGGGCACCATCAATCCGGTGGAAGACATCATACAAATGGCCCACGCACAGGGGATTCCGGTGCTCCTCGACGGCGCCCAGGCCGTTCCCCATTTGAAAGTGGACGTGCAAGCCCTGGACTGCGATTTCTACGCTTTCTCCGGCCACAAATTGTATGGTCCCACCGGTATCGGCGTACTCTACGGCAAGCGGGAACTGCTGGAGGACATGCCTCCCTGGCAAGGGGGTGGCGAGATGATCCGCAAAGTCACCTTCGAGGCCACGGAATACAATTCTCTACCCTACAAATTCGAAGCCGGCACTCCGGCCATTGCCGAAGCGGTGGGATTGGGGGCGGCCATCGATTATGTGGAAAGCATCGGCTGGGAGGCTATCGCCCTCCACGAGCATGAACTCTTGGAATACGCCACCGCCAGAGCCCTGGAAATCAGCGGGCTCAAGCTGGTCGGGACCGCTACCCACAAAGGCGCCATATTGTCCTTCGTACTGAAGCAGGTGCACCCCCACGACATTGGAACGTTTTTGGATCACTACGGCGTCGCGGTCAGAGCCGGCCACCACTGCGCCATGCCGGTGATGGACTTCTTTCGGGTAGCCGCCACCGCGAGAGCTTCGTTCGCCATCTACAACAGCAAAGAGGAAATTGACATTTTGATGGAAGCCATTCAACACATTATCGAGGCATTCGGCTGATGCTGGACGATTTACGCGATCTTTACCAAGAAGTGGTCTTCGACCACAACCGCAATCCCCGTAATTTCCGGGTAATTGAGGATGCCGACCGCACCATCGAGGGATTCAATCCCCTTTGCGGCGACCGCATTACCCTGTATTTGAAATTGGACGGCGACAAGATTGTCGATGTGGCGTTTCAAGGCCAGGGCTGCGCTATTTCCACCGCGTCCGCGTCGCTGATGACTGAGATTGTCAAGGGCAAAACCGTCCAGGAAGCGGAAAAACTGTTCGAGGCATTTCACAAGATTGTCACCGGCGAAGACGGCGATCTGAAACTGGAAGCACTGGGGAAATTGGCTGTACTTGCGGGTGTCAAGCAATACCCATCGCGAATCAAGTGCGCCACCTTGCCCTGGCATTCCCTGGAAGCCGCCCTCAAGGGAGAAGAAAGTGCTGTTAGTACGGAGTAATCCAGACGGCATGGTCCAAATCGAATCTGGGTGTCTGAGGCCTATCATTAGTAATTTAGTAAATTTTGCCTGACGGGCAATTCCGAGGTACTATTTGATCCTGGGCATGAAATCAATAAAGGGAGAACATAATGTTGCCCGGAGCTCGGCTATCTTTAGCAGGTCTATCGTTACTGCTCATTTTCTTTATTGGCTTTGCCGATACCCTTGAGGCCAAAACGCCCAAACCCATCGTTACCGCTTCCGGTAAAAAAATTTCCACCAACGATGTCCGCCACCGGCTGCAACGCCTGTTGCGGGAACTTGGGGAACCCAGGTGGTCGCGGCGGGAATTGAATCGCCTGACCCGCTCCGTCTCCGCTTATCTGAGGGCATTCACCGGCAGGCAGTATGACAAAACCCTGGCCGCGCTGCGGCGGGGGGACCGTTACCGCCCCATGATCCGCGCCAAACTGGCCCGGGCGGGACTCCCGCTCGCCTTTGAAGCCCTGCCCATGGCCGAAAGCGCGTTTCGCTTCAATGCCCGCAGCCGCACCGGCGCCCGGGGACTTTGGCAGTACATGCCCGCCAGCGCCCGCCATTATGGCTTGAAGGTGGGTCGCAAGGTGGATCACCGCACCGACCCGGCCCGCGCCACCGATGCCGCCATCAAATATCTCAAATTTCTCACGCGCAAATTCAGAAGAACTTCCGTCCTGCTTGCCGTGGCAGCCTATAACGCTGGCGAAGGGCGCATCGCCAGGGTGGTGCGGAGAAGTGGCGTCAAAAACCGGCGGCGGGGCTATAGCCATGTCTTGCGTTTTCTTCCCCGGGAAACCCGGGGATACGTCCCAGAGTTCCTGGCAGCCGCATTGATTTTGAAGGATCCTAAACATTTCGGCTTCCCGGTAAGCGGGCGAAAAAACTACCGCTTTGCCCAGGTGCGAAATCCAATGCCAGTCAAAAAGCTCGCCCGATTGGCAAACATCCCGGTAAGCACACTCAAATCCCTCAATCCGGAACTCAAAAAATACCGACGCATTCCCAGCAGTAATTTTCTCGTCCGCCTGCCGGCCAAAGCTGCATGGCGTTTGGATAAAAAACTGCCTTCTACCAAATTATGGAAACCCGTCACGACCCAAATCGCCCTTAACCAAAGGATTCAACAATCATTTAAGCCTGCTCCAAAAACGCCTGCGCAAGCACAATCAGTCAAGGTTGCTAAAAAGAAAGCCGTTAAAAAGACGATTTCCAAATCTACTTCCACCCAATTGGTTTACCGGGTTAAAAAAGGTAACTATCTGGGCGGCATTGCGAAAATGTTTGGCGTGAGTGTAGAACAGCTACGCCGGGTCAACCATATTCGCGGCAACCGAATCAAGGTGGGGCAATCTCTTGTTATCCCAATCAATAAAACCTTGACTAGGAAATTCTACCGGGTCCGCTCCGGGGATAATCTGGGCGTCATCGCCCGGCGTCTTGGCATCCCTATCAAACATCTTAAATTCGTCAACGGTGTCACCAATCCCCGGCGGCTGCGCCCCGGTCAACAACTTTACTATTACGATTCCTAAGAGCCCATGTCCGACTGGATAGATGTCTGCAAAACCGACGAACTGCCTCCCGGCAGTCATAAGGTCATTGACCTGGATGGCACAGACGTGGCGGTATTCAATCTCGACGGCGGCTATTACGCCATCGAAGATGTCTGCACCCACGACGGCGCAGAAATCGCCAGCGGTGAACTGGAAGGAGACGAAATCATCTGCCCCCGCCACGGCGCCCGCTTTTGCATCAAAACCGGCGAGGTTTTATCCCCTCCGGCTTACGAAAACTTACACGTATTTCCTGTGCGGGTCGCGGCGGGGTTCATCCAAGTGCGAGACGACCGCTGGGATGACTGAATATAATCCAATAGGATGGGTTCAAACAATTTCCGAATTATAGTCAGAAGCATTCCCTGACTCCCTAGGGAATGCATCCCCAAGCCAAACTCACTTTGACCTAATTTACCCATCCGCGAGCCCGCCCTTCCTGTCGCTGTCAGGTTACATGTATTTTTTGCAGGGCAATTCATTGTATTTCCTACTTTTTTTGCAGTAATCGTTAGTGCTGTTAGCGGAAAGGAAAAAAATACCCCAAAGTGCAAGGGAGCCATGCCAAGAACTCCAACTAATGACTCTTGAAAATGATAATTCCTCAAAACTGTCGTTAAGAAGTAACGTTTTTTTAGCTTTCTCTTATTTTGCGGTCATTGCCTTCTAGCCCGCTTCAATTGTGCCCGTTGGCTCCATCACAAAAACTCCTAGCTGGAAAGCGCCGTGCAATAGCCCAACACCCCCTCATCACTGTCGTTAAGAAACGTCATTTTATCGTAGGTTTCTTCCTATTCCATTTCTATTATTTAGAGCCACCATAATTGAAAACCCATACCTAAAGCACTTCCCAAATATTGGCGCACTTCTTGCTAGATGTAATTTAGATATTACAAATCACCGAAAGGAGTACAGCAAAATGACAACTTTGCACCTTCCACACTTTACTTCTCCACAGGCCGATTTCAACGCCATTCCGCTTACGGGAGCCAATCTGCAACATATCAAGGCTGCCTATAGCGTCCGCCGCGTTCCCAAATCCGCCATGCATACCTTGCTGATGGGCGATCTGTGTCCCCGTAGCGGGGATTTGGTGCTGGCGGAGATCGTGCGCCTGGGTCACCACCGCCGCATCGAGTTGGGCAATGGTCGCCGCGCCCACCTGTATCCCGGCGACCGGGTGATTCTGTGCTATGGCAACCGTTATGCTCCGGACCAGTTCGAGGCCTACGTCCCCGAACATCTGGAACCCTGTCAAATGGTGGCCGCTGGCGGCATCGCCGCGCGTCAGCACAGTAAGCATAGCGCCGTCAAGGACGCCACCGAAATTCTCCCTCTGGGACTTTTGGGGGACGACCGCGGCCGACCACTGAATTTGGCCGACTGGGCCATACCAGCCAAGAAAGCGGACACCTGCCCGTTGACTTTGGCGGTTTTGGGAACCGCCATGAACGCCGGTAAAACCACCACCGCCGCCCATCTAATCCGGGGCCTAAGCAGAGCCGGCCTCAAGGTGGGGGCGGCCAAAATTACCGGCACCGGCGCCGGCGGCGATGTTTGGCTGATGCAGGACCACGGCGCCGACCCGGTACTGGATTTTACCGACGCCGGTTTCGCCTCCACTTTCAGGTTACCTCCTGAAACCCTGGAACGAATCGCGGCTACCCTCTGTGGTCACCTAGTCGAAGCCGGGGTAGAGGTGTTGGTGTTGGAGATCGCAGATGGCCTTTTGCAAGGGGAAACCGCTGCTTTAGTAACCAGCACTTGGTTCCGCCAACAAGTAGACGGCGTCTTGTTCGCCGCCGCCGATGCCTTGGGCGCCAAGGCCGGCGTGGAGATGGTGCGTCAGCAGAAACTACCCTTGGTGGCGGTCAGCGGAGCCCTGACCGCCTCGCCGTTGGCCAGTGCCGAAGCCACCCTGGCCGTATCTTGCCCGGTACTGGATAAGGATGCATTGACATCCGAAACAGTGCTGGAAATCCTGGGTTTCGCCAAAACGCTCAGGCTTCGGACCGCCTGATGAGCCCATTGCCCCGGTTGCTGACCCCGCCACGTAGGCGCCTGTTTCTGCGTCTGCTGATGATTGCCATACTCCAGGCTCTGACTGCCGCGGCCACCACTTTGCTGATCCAGGCGGTGTTCGACCGTCTGCAACGGCTAGACACCGCCACCCTGCAACTGGGTGCCGCCCTGATCGGCACGGCCCTGATCGGTGGCTGGCTGCGCCTGCGGGAAAGAGTGGAGGCCGAACGCCTGGGACAGGACTATGTCCACCAGCTACGCCTGCATCTTTACCGCCATCTGGGGCGTCTCTCTCCACGGCTGTTGCAACGGCGGGGCCGGGGCGGGATGCTGCTACGATTCGTTGGTGATTTGACGGCACTACGCCAGTGGCTCAGCTTGGGCCTGGCCCGCCTGACCGTTGCGGGGGTAGTCGCTTGTGGCGCGCTCGCCACGCTCGCCTGGTTGGATCCGCTACTGGCTGCCATTGGCACTGCCTTTCTCGCCGCCAGTACCCTCCTTGCCTATGGTCTCGGTGCCGCCTTGGAGAGCGCCACCCGCCAGGCCCGGCGGCAAAGAGCCCGGCTGGCAAACAATCTGGCGGAAAAAAGCGCGACGATGGCGGTTGTCCAGGCCTTTGGCCAATTACGCCGGGAACGGCGGCGGGTGGAACGCCAGAGCCTGGAACTGCAACAGGCGATGTTGACCCGGGCCTGGGCCGTGGGCCGCCTGCGGGCGGTCGCCGAAGGCAGCGGTGCATTGGCGAGCGCGGCGATTCTGTTGGCCGGCGTCTGGCGGGTCAGCGAGGGGGAATCCACTGCGGGAACCGTAGCGGCGGCGATGACGGTCACGGGATTGTTGAGCGCTTATCTCCGTGACCTGGGACGGGTGCACGAATACTGGCTCGGCGCCCGGGTAGCGAGAGAGAAAATTGAGGAATTCCTCCGGCTGCCGGTGGTGGTAAGGCGGGGACGCTTATCCCTGGCCGCCGGGCCAGGGGAATTGACGCTGGAAGGCATCGCCGTCGATGGTTGTCTGCAACCGATACGTGCCCACATTCACGGGGGCGCCAAGATCGCCTTGGTGGGCCCCAATGGCGCCGGTAAATCCACCTTGCTCAGCGTCATCGCCCGTTTGCTGCCCCCGAACGAGGGCCGCATCCTATTGGATGGCATTGATCTGTTCCAAGTGAAGACCGCCGATCTGCGCCGCGCCGTCGGCATCGTCAGCCCTGATCTGCCTCTGCTGCGAGGCAGCGTGCGCCGCAATCTACGCTACCGGTGGCCCGGAGCACCGGAGACCGAAGTCGCCCGAGTCAAACGCTTGTGCCGCTTGCCGGAGATCCTGACAGACCTGCCCGGCGGTGAAGATTTTCGGCTGAGCGAAGGCGGGGCCAATTTATCCCAGGGCCAACGCCAGCGCCTGACCCTGGCCCGGGCGCTCCTCGGCCAGCCACGGCTACTGCTGCTTGACGAAGTCGACGCCAATCTCGACCCCGAGGCGAGCGCGCTCATTGATCAGTTGCTGATCACCCATCCTGGAACCGTGCTCATTGTCACCCATCGCCGGCAACGGCTCCAGCACGTGGATCAGATTTGGTATCTGGAAGAAGGGGAACTGCGCGAGCGGGGAACGCCGGCGAGTCTGCTGGCTGGAGATACCCAGACCCGGCGCTTGTTCCAACATTCCCACAGCCTTTGAGGAGAATCCCATGTCCCCGTTGCCCTATTACCGGCTAGCGCACGATCCCCAACAGCGGTATACCCTGTTTTGTCCCCGGGGCCCGATCCGGGGACTGTGGGTCAGTGTGCATGGTATCTCGCGTAACTGCCGCGAACACTTGCGCCGCTTCCGCCCCTGGGCCGAGCGCCTGGGCCTGGTCCTGGTCGCCCCCCTCTTCGACCGCCAACGTTGCCAGGATTATCAACGTCTCGGCCGCGCGGGCAAAGGACTGCGGGCCGACCACCTGCTGCAGGCCATCGTCGGCGAAGTGGCCGAACGCTGCCAATTGGCCGACCACCGTTTCCATCTGTTCGGCTATTCCGGCGGCGGCCAGTTTGCCCACCGTTTCACCATGGCCCACCCGGAACAGGTGCTGAGCTTGGCAGTGGGAGCGGCCGGCTGGTACACCTTCCCCGATCTGCGGCTGGGCTATCCCCGTGGCTTGCGTCCCTGCCGGCGTTTGCCCGACCTGGATTTTGAACCCCGGCGTTTCCTGCGGATTCCAACCCTGGTCACGGTCGGCGGCCGTGACGATCACCCCGATCCGGAACTCAACCTCAAGGCACGGATCGTCAGCCAGCAAGGTGGCTCCCGCCTCGAACGCGGGCGCAACTGGATCGCCGCCATGGAAGAGGCCGCCCGCCATCAGGGCTTCAATACCCCCTACCGTTTCGAAGTGATTGCAGGCGCTGGCCACGATTTCGGTCAGTGCATGGACTTGGGCATGGGCGCGGTGGTGGCCGATTTCATTGCCAACCAATTGCCACCCCCCTTACCCATACCCTGTCACAGCCGGATTGCCGATACCCTATGCCGCTAAAACGTTCGCTCTTGGGCCTGGCGTTGATTAGCCTCGGCGCCCAGGCCGCCGACGCCCCCCCGGACCTGGAAACCCTTTACCGCCTGCTTCAGGCCCAGCAACGCCAATTGCAACAGCAGCAGGAAGAAATCGCCACCCTGCGCCAACAACTGGACCGGTTACAACCTGCCAACAGCCGTAAACCGAGGGTCAAGCTCAGCACCAAGAAAGGTTTCGTGATCAAAGACCGCAAGACCGGCTCGTCCCTACGTCTTGGTGGCCGGGTTCACATCGACCAAGCTTTTTTTCACCAAGATGAGACCTCGCTGGGAAACGGAGCCAAACTACGCCGCGCCCGTCTGTTTGCGGCCGGTGGCATCGGCCACGACTGGCGCTTCAAAAGCGAGATAGAATTCGGCGAGAACGGCAAGGTCGGTCCCCGCAATGTCTGGCTCGCCTTCCGGGGATGGAAACCGCTGAAACTGACCCTGGGACACTTCCAGGAACCCTTCAGCCTCGAAGGCATGACCAGTTCCAACGCCATTACCTTCATGGAGCGGGCCCTGCCCTTCGCCTTCACCCCCGACTATCATATCGGCGCCGCCGCCGCTATCCACGGTGAGCGGTGGACGGCGGCGGGCGGGGTCTTCGGCGACACCTTACAGAACCACAACGACAACGTGGATCAGGGCTGGGGCGGCGCCGCCCGGGTCACCTTCGCTCCCTGGACCGGACAAGACCACTTCCTCCACCTGGGGCTGTCCGGGGACTACCGCCAACCCGACAGCCAGCGCCGGGTCCGCTTCCGCAGCCGGCCCGAGTCTTATGTCACCAACAAGCGCCTGGTGGACACCCGCACCATTGCCCGGGTGGACGACACCTTCAAAGGCGTGCTGGAAGGGGCAATTGGCTACGGACCGCTATCCCTGCAGGGAGAATACTTTCAGACCTGGGTCAAGCGCCGCGGCCAGAAGACCTTGAACTTTTCCGGCTGGTATGCCTATGGCAGTTGGCTCCTGACTGGAGAAACCCGCCCCTATCGACCCAAAAGCGGCAACTTTGGCCGCATCAATCCCCGACGCCGCTGGGGCGCCTGGGAATTGGGAATGCGCTACAGTGCTTTGGACCTGAGCGACAGCGACGTGCGCGGTGGCCGCGAACGCAATTTAACCGTGGGGCTCAATTGGTACCTGTTCCCCAATCTGCGCTTCATGGCCAATTATATCCTCGCCGACGCCAGCCCCAACCGCGACGGGCTTAACGAACACCCGCGCATCTTTCAGTTGCGCGGCCAGGTGGATTTCTGAAAGCTCCAGACCCGAAAATTGCACCAGCAAAATGCGCAAAGCCTAAGTACGCTCCACGCCAGGTCAATTACCATTGCCTTTGTCATCCCCCTTCACAGCCAAAGGGCAAAAACGGCAGGCAGAACCACCCTGGACGATACATTCCTGCTGAGCCACCCGGTCCAACAAGCCATCCAGGAATCCCATATCCAAGGTACACACTTCACTGTGCTCTTTGGCCAAATCGTGATAGATGCAGTTGTGAGCGACGATCTCAGGGCCTTGCGCACCTTCCCTGAGTTCAGCCTCATAGCCAAACTCTTGCATGATGGCCACCACTTCCTCAAGCCGCCCTAGCCCGCTCTTTCCCGTCAGGCGATGCAGCAACCCGGCGGCAGTCGCCCGCCCTTGCTGGTAGAGAAGTTGTTCTACCTCTTCACTCCCCAAACGTTCAAGCAACTGTTCCAGCAGTAAACGGGAAAACCAAGCGTATTGTTTGGGGAACAAATGAATGCCGCGCTCAGTGAGGGCATATAGTTGGCTGGGACGGCCGCCAGTCTTCCGCAAAGCTTTGCGTACCACATAACCGTCCCGCTCCAAAGTGTTGAGGTGCTGGTGTACGGCGCTCTTGGACACTTTCAAACTCGACGCCAGGGCTTCCATGGTCATCCCGCCTTGATGCCTCAGCAGTAATTCCAGAAGACACTGCTGCCGCTCACTGAATCCACCCAACATCTCACACTCCTTACCTTTAGACGATCACGTATCAGTTTACGGATTCTGGGTTCCACTGCAAATAAACAGTTTATAAAGTTTTTTATTGACAAAGCGTTATTATAACCGTTTAAATACACCTCGCACTAGCCAATGAATAGGAGGAGAATTCATGATGAATCGCATTCTGTACCAGCTTGGCCTGCTACTAGTCCTTGGACTGTCCCAACAAGCATGGGCCGAGACCCATCTGATCACCCTGAAGGCCGCCCGCCTGCCGTCCGGCCAGCTGGCCTACCAGATGGTCAGCCATAAAATCGAGCATAGCGGGGGAAAGGTCGAGGATATCACCAGCCGCTATGCTCCCGGCCCCACCATTCCAGGACCCACCATTGTCATGACCGAAGGCGACACAGCCAAGGTGACCCTGGAGCACGGCATCACCGATTCCCAGCTTCCAGTGAGCCTTCACGTCCACGGCGTTCACTACAAGTTCGACAGCGATGGCACCACCCGGGCGCTCAACGGCGTCGCCGACCAGGCGGCCTTCCCGGGCAAGCCCTATACCTATGAATGGATCGCCGCCCCAGGGACTGCAGGCACCTGGCCTTATCACGACCACGCCTTTGGCGACCCCAAGGTGGGAGCCGAGGACCAGGGGCTGTATGGCACTCTGATCGTCAACCCCGAAAGCGGCAAGGTTCCCGCCCTGATCGACGGCAAGGTGACCCAGGTCAATCTCAAAGACATCAAACGGGAGTTCATTCTGTGGATGCACGAGACCACTTTCTGGGGTCAGGAGCTCAATCATATCGTCAACCGTGAGATTCCCCTATGGACCAACCCTACGGTCGGCGCCAGACAAGGGGAACTGGTGCGCTTCCATGTCATTGGCATGGGCACCGCCTTCCACACCTTTCACCTGCACGGCCACCGCTGGATCGAACCAGGCACGACTCATGTGGTGGATACCGTCAATATCGGCCCGATCAACCGCCAGAGCTTCGTGGTCAAGGCCGGCGAGGGCGTGGGAACAGGGGACTGGCACTACCACTGCCACGTGGTCCAGCACATGCAAAGCGGCATGATGGGCAAATTCCGCGTTATTCAATAGTGAAATACTGCATTAGGAGGAGAAATATCATGAGACTGAAATGTTTGTTCACCGCTGTTACTCTGGCTGCTGGACTCGGTCTTTCGCTGCCGGCCGAAGCAGTCAAGCTCAAACAAAGGGCAGCCACCACATCCCAGGCAGGCGCCGGCGACGAAGCCATCATCAGTGTTGCCGGGGTGATGCCCTCGGCCACTTTGGAGATGACCGACGAACCCGGCACCTGGTTCAAGGATCCCAATGACGGCGATGCCCTAGTCGTGGTCAAGCCTGGCGAGGCAGTCCTCATCAAGATGACCGATACCAACAGTGAACACACTATCACCAGCCTGATTTGGCAACCCGGCGCCAGGGATTTCCCGGTGGACCAGGAAAAACCCTCCTCGGCCAGTGTCACCGTTAAATTCGACAAACCCGGCCTGTACGTTTTCACCTGCAAGGTGCATCCTTATATGTTCGGAGCGGTGATTGTCGATGATCCGGCCACGCCTGGGCTCGATCTGGGCAGTGAAATCCAGCTGGTGACCGGCGCTAAGGTCCCCACCACCAGCGATATCGCCAAGAAACTGCTGCGCACCTTCTTTGTGGTCACCACCCCGGCGCTATGGCGCGACTACACCAAACCCACTTGGGAAGTGAAACTGCCGGATATTCCGCTCAACCTGGGTGGGGTACAGATCTCCTTGAATGCCCTTAGCGTATCGGTTCCCAACCAGGTATCCCTGCCTGCCACACCGGGTGTTGGAGAAGTGTGGATCAACACCCAGTTCGAGAAAATCGCCGGCAAGACCAAGTTTGGATCTGCCACCCAGCTAGATGCGGCCACCTGGAAGATCAAGAAAAAAGTCAAGGGAATCAAAACCAACCTGAATCACCCCCACAACATGTGGTCGGACAAAGCTTACCGCTATATCTACCAGACCGAATGGTTCGACAAGCGGCTGACCACTTTCGACCGTAAGACGGGCGATATCTACAGCGTGGTCACCGTGGGCCAATCCCCTTCCCACGTCATTACCCGCCCAGGAACCGACGTGCTGTACGTCGCCATTAACGGTGAGGATCGCGTCGCCAAACTGGCGCCAGGACGCAACCACAACCTGCTGGGAGCCATCAACACCGGTCCGCACACAGGCCCCCACGGCCATTGGATCAGTGATGATGGCAAATACATGGTCACGCCCAATGCCCTGGCCGGCAGCGTCTCGGTTGTCGATCTTAGCAGCGAAAAAGCTACCGAGATCCCCACGGGAGCAGTAATCCCCATCGCCATCGGCATCCGCCCACAGGGCGATTATGCCTATGCCGCCAATCTGCTGGGCACCCCGCCCATGCTGAGCAGCATGAGCGTGATTGACCTGAAAAACAAAAAGAAGGTGAAGGACATCGACTTAGCCGCCGACTACGATCCCGTCTCCGGCAAGACCCAGGGTCCCGCCTATGGCCTCCTGCCAATCCAGACTCCGGTCAGCCCGGATGGCAAATATGTGGTTACCGCCAACACGCTCAGTGCGACCATTTCCATCGTCGACACCGCCACCA